>NZ_JBXFWF010000018.1:0-64714 GCF_056854515.1 Stenotrophomonas sp. STEN063 | reverse complement strand
CGTGAAGGTGCGTGGGTCTTTAGCCGGGCGTCTGTGGTTGCTGGGGTAGGGTCGTGCTGTGACCGCCCCCCCCGGCCGCCCCCACTACAGGTTGGTTTTGCGCTGTGGGAGCGGTGTGAGCCGCGAAGCTCGCAGATCTACAGCGCAAGGCACCCCTCCCCAGCCCTCCCCTTGCCTACGGCAAAGGGAGGGGGCGTGGTGCCGAACCATGCCCGGCATACAGGCGGCGCCAACGACAACGGGCAGCCATTGGCTGCCCGTGCGGTAGATCTGCTTGCGGAGGCGCTTAGTAGCGCAGCAGCGCCGAGCCCCAGGTGAAACCGCCACCGAAGGCTTCCAGCAACAGCAACTGGCCGCGCTCGACACGACCCGAACGGATCGCGGCATCGAGCGCCAGCGGCACCGAGCCGGACGAGGTATTGCCGTGCTTGTCGACGGTCACGATCACCTGATCCATCGGCATTTCCAGGCGCTTGGCCGTGGCTTCGATGATGCGCAGGTTGGCCTGATGCGGGATCAGCCAATCGAGGTCGGACTTGTCCAAGCCGTTGGCCTGCAGGGCTTCATCAACAACCGAGTCCAGCGCCTTGACGGCGTACTTGAACACGTCATTGCCCTTCATGTTGATCTTGCCCGGCTTGTCGAAGCCAACCGACACGCCAACCGGATCCCACAGCAGCTCCTTCTTGCTGCCGTCGGCATGCAGATGGGTGCTGAGGATGCCGGTGTCTTCGTCGGCCTTGAGCACGACGGCGCCCGCGCCATCGCCGAACAACACGCAGGTGGTGCGATCGGTCCAGTCAACGATACGGGTCAGGGTTTCCGCACCGATGACCAAGACGTGCTTGGCATCACCGCTGCGAATGAATTTGTCAGCCACGCTCAGGGCGAAAAGGAAGCCCGAACATGCCGCATTGACGTCAAACGCCGCCGAGCCGGTCGCGCCGAGGCGGGCCTGGATCAAGCAAGCGGTAGACGGGAAGATAAGATCCGGCGTGGTGGTACCCACGATGATCATGTCCAGCTGCGAGGCCTCAATGCCGGCAGCTTCCAGCGCGCGCGTGGCGGCGTGGTAGCCCAGGTCACTGGTGGTCTCGTCGTCGGCAGCGATGTGCCGCTCACGGATACCCGTGCGCGACTCGATCCACTCGTTGGTCGTCTCGACGATCTTGGTCAGATCATCGTTGGTCAACACTTTCTCGGGCAAATAACTACCAGTGCCCGCGATCCTCGAGTAGATCCGCTTGCTCATGCTGTTTCCTATTGCGCGAAGCCGCCCGTAGGCGGCCCCGGAAGAATCGGTGCAACAACCGCCACGCTCAGGTGGCGGCAGCCGTCACAAATCAATCTTCTTCGACGACCAGGGTCGACTTGGTCGTGATCACCTTCTTGCCGCGGTAGAAACCGTCAGCAGTGATGTGGTGACGCAGGTGCACTTCACCGGTGGTCGGATCGGTGGACAGCTGCTTTGCGCTCAGGGCGTCGTGGGCACGACGCATGCCGCGGCGGGACGGGGTAACACGGGATTTCTGCACAGCCATGGGATTGCTCCAAACTCGGTTTCGTTTGCTTCGTCGTTTAATTGCACAGGACGCCAGCGTCCAGCACTACTCGCTTTCGCCGCAGCCGCCGACGATTACCGGCCGCAATTATTTCTTCAGCGCCGCCAATGCCGCAAAGGGATTGGCCTTGCTCAATTCTTCTTCGGTCGCGCTGAAGTCACGTTCGACTGCCTCGCTTCCAGGTGCCAGCGCTACCACCGGCACCGCCAACACCAACTCGTCTTCCACCAGGTCCAGCGGACGCAGGCTGCCGTCTTCGGGCACCAGCATCGCTTCGTACTCCTCTGGAAGCGCAGATTCTTCTTCTTCGTCCTTGATCAAGCCCAAGCGCTGCTTGATCGACACCGGCAGCAGGAAACGCTGCATGGTGCGCTGACAGATCAAGGGCAGCTCGGTATCGATGGTCAGATCGACATACGACACCTGCAAGATGTTGTCTCGATCGAATTCCAGTGAATACGTGCACTGACCTTCGGTATCGGCAACCAGACCCTGCAAGCGGGTCAATTCGGACAAAGGCACCTGGCCATCAAAGCGCCTGCGCGCAATGACCATCCGCCAAGCATCCAGCAATTCGGGTACGTTCGCGGACATAAGCTGCAGAATGTTAAGGAGTAGCCACGCCGCTGTCAAATCCATAGCGACGGAAACATTGTCAGACCGGCAGCGGCGCAGCAGACTGGCCGTCCCGAGCTGCGTATTTTTACACATGAAGCCCCTGATTCTCGCCTCCACGTCCCGATATCGCGCTGAATTGCTTAACCGGCTCAGGATTTCGTTCAGTTCAGCGGCCCCGGATGTGGACGAAGCCGCGCTCCCCGGCGAGTCGCCGGCAGCCCAGGCGCAGCGCCTTGCCGCCGCCAAAGCCGCCGCGGTTGCCCGCCAGCACTCCGGCAACTGGGCGATCGGCTCGGACCAGGTCGCCGAGCTGAATGGGCACCCTTTGGGCAAACCCGGCACCCGCGAGGCCGCCATTGCGCAGCTGACGGCGATGTCCGGCCATGAAGTGCTGTTCCACACGGCGGTCTGCGTGAGCGATGGCATTGCCCAGCATCAGGCCATCGATCTCACCCGGGTCCGCTTCAGGCCCCTGCAGGCCGCTGAGATCGAGCGCTACATCGACGCCGAACAGCCCCTGGACTGCGCCGGCAGCTTCAAATGCGAAGGCCTGGGCATCACGCTGTTCGACGCCATCGAGAGCAGCGACCCTACGGCCTTGATCGGCTTGCCGCTGATAAAGACCTCACAGCTGCTGCGCCAGGCCGGCTATCAGCTGCCCTAGCCTGCGGCTTTGCCGTAGCCGGGTAAGCGCAGCGCACCCGGGAACCACTGTCTACCGGTGGTTCAATCTTTCCGCCAACGGCCGCGATCTACCGGCAATGCAGATCTCCGCCAACAGCCCCGGGTGCGCTGCGCTTACCCGGGCTACGGCGTTGTTGCGTGCCGTCCTGGATCGTAAGCGACGCTACTGAACCTCGAACGGCTGCTCGGCCCAGGTCTCGACGCTGCCGTCATTGCCATGCAGGCGCAGGCCCAGCCAATGCGTGCCGGGCTTCAGGCCTGAGGTATCCAGCTTTGCATCAAAACCGGTATTCGGATGTTGCGGATCGGTGGATATCTT
Organism: Stenotrophomonas sp. STEN063; assembly: GCF_056854515.1. Taxonomy (NCBI): domain Bacteria; kingdom Pseudomonadati; phylum Pseudomonadota; class Gammaproteobacteria; order Lysobacterales; family Lysobacteraceae; genus Stenotrophomonas; species Stenotrophomonas sp. STEN063. The sequence continues at coordinate 61,531 of NZ_JBXFWF010000018.1, read as the reverse complement.
CCAGAACGGGCGCACGTCATAGGCGCGCCCATAGACGGCGTCCCCTACGCTACGACCGTCCAGCAGCAACTCAACCCGCGACAATCCCACGCCATCCTTGAAAGCCCAGCCACTGACTTCCAGCGCACCGCCCACAGCCTGACCCGCCAGCGGGGTTTCCACCCACGCCATTGCAGGTGTCACACATGGCCCCTGCTGCTTTTCGGCCGGCAAGCGGAACAACAGGAAACGCTGGAACCCATGATCAAGTGAGATCACTTTCGGCGGCGGCAGCGGCCCCACCAACTCGCAGACCTTGTGGTAACGCTGCAGCAGATCGCGGTAACGCTGATCGCCCGGTGCCAGTACCAACAGCACCGGCGTCGTGCGGCTACCGTCACTGATCAACTTCCAGAGCGCCAGCTGCGCGGTGCGCCCATGCCGATCATTGAGCTCATGTGGCAGCACTTTGATCGACGGATCGTTGAGACGGAAGCCCAACTCCGCACCGACCTTGAAGCTGCCGGCCAGCACCTGGGTATCTTCCGGCATCTGCGCCAGTTCCTCGCGCACACCCTCGGACAGTTGCTGCCAACCGGCGAAATTGCGCGGGTAGTACTTGCTGCCCGCCAGTTGCTCACGCAAGCCGGGTGATGCGGCAACCAGATAGTAGCCCATCGCCAACACCAGACCCAGCGTGGTGAGCACCCACAATGCACGCCGCCAAGGGCGCGACCAATGCGTGAGCAATGCAGGCACGCAGACCAGCAAGGCCAGGTAACCTGGCAGCGGCCAATGGAAGCTGATCCGCTCCACATCGGTGAAGAACCCCAATGCGAAGATCAGCAAGGTCGAGGTAGCGCCGACCAAGGCAAAGTAGCGCCATTGCAGGTGATGGAAGCCCCCCTGCACATTGCGCAGCCCCCTGCTGGCCACCACCGCCATCGCCACGAACAACAGCGGTGTCACCAGCATTGGCTGGATCACCAGGAACAGCAGTCCTTCCGACTGGAACGCCCACGGATGGCGCTCGATCACCTGGAACTTGAGCCCAGCATCCTGGTTGTCCAGATTCCATGCCATCAGTGGCGTCCACGCCGCCAAGCCCACCGACAGCGCGATCCACACCCGCGGATCACGCAAGGCCTTGCGGCCCTCTGGCAACAGCACCAGTGCAATGAAACCAACAACGATCACACCAATGAAGCGGTAGTGACTGAGTGCGCCCATCAACAGGCCGCAGGCCAGCAGCAAGGCGCCACCAGCACCCACCCCACGCAGCAGGCGTGCGCCGGCATCCAGGCACAGCAGGGCGGCAATCGCCATCGGCACGTCCGGCACCGCCAGGATTCCCAGCGTCGCCGACAACGGCATCAACAAGGCCAGTGAGCCCGCGCGCCAGCCCATGCGCACGCCGAACCAGCGCGTGCAGATACCGGCGACCATCCACGGCAGCGCCGCGCCCATGATCAGGAACGGCATGCGCACGCCAAGCCGATGGTCACCGAATACCTCGACGCCGAGTCGCGTCAACCACGCGGTCAGCCCGGGCAGATCCGAATAGGCGGCAGCCAGATGCTGGCCTTCCTGCCAATAGAACGCCTCGTCCACGAACAGCGTCAACTGCGAAGCCAACAGCACCTTGGCTGTGGTGACCAGCACCCACAGCACAAGGAACGTTACGTATGCGCGTTGCTCACCCCTGTTTGGCACGTACACTTCCTTCAGCCCAAGTATCGAGACGACCATGACAATGGCGCCGCCCGGAATGCTAACCGAAGTCACACTACAGTCCCTATCGGCAGCGCAACAGCAGGTCAATTCCCTCTTGCTCGGCAAGGCGCAGGAAGTGCGGATGGCCTTTGTCGCGCTGCTGTCCGGCGGACATCTGCTGATCGAGGACCTGCCCGGCCTCGGCAAGACCACCTTGGCCCACGCGATGGCCTCCAGCCTGGGCCTGCAGTTCCAGCGCGTGCAGTTCACCTCCGACCTGCTGCCTGCCGATGTGCTCGGCATCTCGGTTTACGAGGCGCATAGCCGCAGCTTCCAGTTCCATCCCGGCCCGGTGTTTTGCAACCTGCTGCTGGCTGATGAAATCAACCGCGCACCGCCACGCACGCAGAGCGCCCTGCTCGAAGCGATGGCCGAGCAGCAGGTCACGCTGGATGGCGTGACCCACCGGTTACCGGATCCCTTCTTCGTCATCGCCACGCAGAACCCGGTGGACATGTCCGGCACATTCCCGCTGCCAGACTCGCAGCTGGATCGCTTCCTGCTGCGCCTGACCCTGGGCTATCCCAATGCCGACGCCGAGCGCGCCCTGCTGGCAGGCGAAGACCGCCGTGACCTGATCGCACGGGTTACCCCCTGCCTATCGGAGCAGGACATCCGCATGCTGCGCGAAGCCGTTGGCCAGGTACATGCCAGTGACGCCCTGATTGACTACGTGCAGGCCTTGATCACCCGCAGTCGCCAACACCCGGGCGTGCGTGTCGGCCTGTCGCCACGCGCCGGTATCGCCCTGCTGCGCGCGGCCAAGGCGCATGCGCTGCTGCTTGGCCGCCAGCATGTGATCCCCGAAGACGTGCAGGCATTGTTCATCGCCGTCGCCGGGCATCGTCTGGTTGCCGAAGCCGAAGCATCCTCCGGCCCGACGTTGGCACGCACCCTGCTGCACAGCGTGCAGGTGGATTGAGGTGCTGGCAGCACTGCGGCAGCGCCTGCAATCCCTGCAGTTCCTGGCCCGCCCACGGCAACCGGAACAGCTGCCGATGCAGTTGGACAGACGCCGCATCTACGTGCTGCCGACCGGCTTCGGCCTGTTCCTGGCGGCCTTGCTCGCGGTCATGCTGCTTGGCGCCTTGAACTACAACAACAACCCCGCCTTGCTGTTGGCGCTGGTGCTGGGCGCGACCGCGCTGGCCAGCACCGTGCAGGCGCACCTGCAGTTGTCAGGCCTGCGCCTGCAAGCCGTTTCCGCCGACCCGGTGGCCGCAGGCACCCCCATCCGCCTGCGGCTGGCGCTTGCGCGCGGTGACCGCCGCTGGCGCCGTGCCCTGCAGCTGGACTACTCACAGGCCAAGACCCACCTCAATCTGGAGCAGGACAGCCAGGCCGAAGCCGACCTCTGGCTACCCACCCAGCAACGCGGCTGGCTGGATCTGTCACGCATCCGGATCACCAGCACCCAGCCGCTGGGCCTGGTCCGCGCCTGGGCATGGTTCTGGCCAGACACCGCGTTGCTGGTCTATCCCGCGCCGGAAACCAATGCGCCGCCGCTGCCGGATGCAGGCAGCGCCTCCACCCGCACCCGCGTGCATCCACAAGGCGAAGAACTGCAGCAGATGCGCCCCTACCGCAGCGGCGACTCGCGCCGCAGCATCGCCTGGAAGCACTCGGCGCGACGCGACGAACTGCTGGTGCGCGAGTACGAGCGCCCCTATGGCGCCGAGCTGGTATTGGACTGGCAGCAATTGCTGGCCCTGCCCCACGAACGCCGCATTTCGCGCCTGGCGCGCTGGGTGGATGAGGCCGAACGCGAAGGCCGCAGCTATCAACTGCGTCTGCCCGGGCAGCCCCCATTCGGGCCAGCCAGCGGCGACGCCCATCGCCACCTCTGCCTGCGCGCATTGGCGCTGTTGCCAGACGCATGAAGACGCCCGCACCCGCGATAAGCGCCAGCAGCCGCCTCTGGATCAATCTGGTCACGGCGCTCTCGCTGCTGCCCTTGCTGCTGCAGCTGCCGGGCGTGCTGGCGGCGCTGTTCGGAATCACCGCCTTGCTGGTAGCGCTGTGGTCATGGCGGCGTGCCATGCCCTTGTTGCTGCGCCTGCTGCTGATCGGCGTGATGCTGATCTGCATCTACTGGCAGATGGGCGCCAACCCCGGCCGCGACAACGGCTGCGCCCTGCTTGCGGCGATGCTGGCGATCAAATCCAGCGAGCTGCGCACACTACGTGATGCGCGCAGCCTGATTGGCTTCAGCCTGTTTGCGCCATTCGCGGCCTTCCTGCTCGACCAGGGGCCAAGCACCCTGCTGATGTCAGCCGCCGCCGTGGTAGCCGCCCTGCTCGCGCTGCAACGCCTAGCCGATGAAGAAGTAGGCATTGCCCATCTGCCACCGCGCGCCCAGCTACGCACGGTCGGCGGGCTGATGTTGCTGGCACTGCCGCTGGCCTTGTCGGCATTCTGGCTGGTGCCGCGCCTGCCAACGCCGCTATGGGGCACACCCGATCGGGTGGTGGGGCGCCCCGGCCTGTCCGACAGCATGCAGCCCGGTGACCTGGGCGACATGATGGCCGATGACAGTCCGGCGCTGCGGGTCGAGTTCTTCGGTCCGGTGCCGGCGCAGGAACAGCGCTATTGGCGCGGGCCGGTACTGACGCGCTTCGATGGCCGGCGCTGGTCGCGGATGCGAAGTCAACGCTCCGAACAGATGCCCAGCGTGACCAACAGCGCGCAGCGCTGGGACTACCAGATCGACTACGAGCCCACCGACCAGCGCGAACTGGTCGCGCTGGACCTGCCCCTGCAGGCACCTGCAGGAAGCCAATTGGATGCCGACTACAGCCTGACCTCAGCGCGACCACTTACCGCGCTGACCCGCTGGCGTATGCAGTCCAGCCCGGCTCAGGCATTCCAGGCCGAACTGCCGGCACGCCTACGGTGGCAGGCACTGCAACTGCCCGACGGCTTCAACCCGCGCACGCTGGCGTTATCCAGACAATGGCGCAGCGAGGCCGGCAATGATGATGCCGCGCTGGTACAGCGCAGCCTGGACTGGATCCACCGCGAGTTCGCCTACACCTTGAACACGCCGCTGGCCGGCCGCCACTCCGTCGACGAATTCCTGTTCGACCAGAAGGCCGGTTACTGCGAGCACTTCAGCGCGGCATTCGTGGTGCTGATGCGTGGCGCAGGCGTTCCAGCACGCGTTGTCACCGGTTATGCCGGCGGCGTGCGCAACCGCTTCGGCAACTATTGGGTAGTCCGCCGGCTTGATGCGCATGCCTGGGCCGAAGTCTGGCTGCCGCAGCGCGGCTGGGTGCGGGTTGATCCCACCGCAGCCGTCGCCCCGGAACGCATCTACGACACCTTGGAAGACCGCATCGGCGACAGCAATACCAGTGGACTGAACCTGTCCGGTCGCTGGAGCAGCCTGCTGCAGTACAGCGACTATCTGCGCCGCGGCTGGAACACCGCCGTACTGTCTTTCGATGCCCAACGTCAGCAGCGCCTGCTCAGCGGTTTCGGTATCAAGCAATTGAGCCCCTCGCAGCTGGTTGCCCTGTTTGCCGGTTTTGCGGTTCTTGCCGTGGGCTTGATGGCCTGGTTGCTGGCCCGTGGCGAGCGCCAACGCGACCCGCTGCTGCGTGCCTGGCACCGGCTGGACCGTCGCTACCAACGGCTGGGGCTGGGCCGCGAGCCCTTCGAGACCGCCAGCGACTGGGCCAGCCGCGTCGACCGTGCCCGACCTGGCAGCGACCTGCTGGCGCTCAGCCAGCGTTTCACTCAGGCGCGCTACGCTGGCGTCCGATCGGATGTCGTTTCATTATTGGCGGACCTGCACAGGCACCGCCCGAAACCCGGAGTACGAACATGAAGACCCGCATCCTCCTCGTTGCCGCCGCCAGCCTGGTGCTGGCTGCCTGTGCCACGGCGCCCAAGCCGCTACAGGGACAGTTCACCCCCGTTTCGCCGCGTGACGCAGTGGCGCAGAAGCAGACCGGCGCGCCGGTACGCTGGGGTGGCCGCATCATCGAGACCATCCCGGGCCAGGGCGAAACCTGCTTCCAGATGCTGGCCCGCCCGCTCAATGCCAGCGGCCGCCCGAGCACCACGTCCAGCGATGCCAGCGATGGCCGCTTCCTTGCCTGCCGCAGCGGTTTCTATGATCCGGCGGTGTTCGAGCCGGGCCGCGACGTGACCTTCATCGGCCGCATCGATGGCTACCAGAGCACCAAGATCGGCGAATACGACTACCCGCTTCCCAAGCTCTCCGCCGACGTGGTCTATCTGTGGCCGGTACAGCGCGAAGTGGAAGTAGTACCCGCCTACCCGTACGGCCCGTGGGGCCCGGGTTGGGGTCCCGGCTGGGGCTGGGGCTACCGCGGCTGGTGGTAACAAACTGAAAACGCCGCCCCAAGGGGCGGCGTTTTTGTTTGCTTCTTTGGCTCTTTTGTGGGAGCGGCGTAAGCCGCGAAGCTACAGATCCATCAAACACAGCAAGGCAAAGGCAAAGGCAAAGGCAAAACCAACCCCTCCCCAACCCTCCCCTTGCCTGCGGCAAAGGGAGGGAGCAAAGCTCGTCCCGCTCTTTTTTGTGGGAGCGGCGTAAGCCGCGAAGCTGGATATCCATCCGCCGCGAACTACGTCCCGCAATCAACAGCGGCTTGGCTGAGCCAAAGGGATCGGTCGTTGTTTTGTTGTTGTCAGCTTCGCGGCTCACGCCGCTCCCACAATCAACACAACAGCATCAAATCACGCGCCGAAATGCCCCAAGGGCGCACCCGCCAGCAGATGCAGGTGGATGTGGAATACGGTCTGCCCGGCATCTTCGCGGCAGTTCATCACGATGCGGTAGCCATTCTCGGCAAAGCCTTCCTGGCGTGCATACGCCGCAGCCGCCAAGGCCAGCTTGCCAATCAGATGCGCCTGCGTCGGCTGCAGATCATCCAGGGTCGGGATGACCTCGTTCTTCGGGATGAAAAGCACATGCACCGGCGCCTGCGGAGCGATGTCCTTGAAACCCAGCACTTCATCGTCTTCGTAGACGATGGCGGCGGGGATTTCGCGGCGGATGATCTTGCCGAAAATGGTGTCGGTCATGTGGGAGCTCGCTGCAGTAAACGACCTACAGCTTACAACCCCGACGCGGCTTATTCGCCGACTTCGCTGCGGCTGCCGAAGGCGTGCGACAAGGTGCCGCGATCCACGTATTCCAGCTCGCCGCCCAGAGGCAGGCCCTGCGCCAGGCGGCTGGGACGCACCTTGTTGCGACGAGCCAGCTGCGCCAGGTAATGCGCGGTGGCCTCACCTTCAACAGTGGAGTTGGTGGCGATGATCAACTCGGTGACCTCGCCCTGTGCCAAGCGCGTTTCCAGCTGATCCAGGCCCAGCTCGCGCGGGCCGATGCCATCCAGCGGTGACAAGCGCCCCTGCAGCACGTAATACACACCGCGGTAGCTGGTTGCATGCTCGATCGCCAGCCGATCGGCCGGTGATTCGATCACGCACAGCATCTGCCGCTCGCGGCTGCTGCTGGCGCAGACCGGGCACAGCTCGGTTTCGCTGAAATCACGGCATTGCTTGCAGTGGCCGATCTTCTCGATGGCCTCGGCCAGCACTTCCGACAAACGCTGGCCGCCGTCACGGGCACGCTCAAGCACGTGATAAGCCATGCGCTGCGCAGTCTTCTGGCCAACGCCGGGCAGCACCCGGAAGGCTTCGATCAGTTGTTCCAGCAGCGGCAGGCTCATCGCAACGGTCTCATCACAGCAGCGTATCGCTAAAACAAGCGCGCGAAGCCCGGAGGCTTCGCGGCGCGGGGACGTGCATGCGCCGGGCGAGCCGGCGCGGGCCACATCAGAACGGCAGCTTCATGCCCGGCGGCAGCTTCATGCCAGCCGTGGCCGAGCCCATGCGGCTCTGCGATTCGGCATCGATCTTGTTGGCGGCGTCGTTGAACGCGGCTGCGATCAGGTCTTCAGCCATTTCCGGATCACTCAGCACCGATGGATCGATACGCACCTTGCGGCACTCCTTGGTGCCACTCAGGGTCACGCTGACCATGCCGCCGCCGGCGCTGCCGGTGACTTCCAACTTGGCGATTTCTTCCTGGGCCTTCTGCAGGTTTTCCTGCATTTTCTGGGCCTGCTGCATCATTTGGGCGATATTGCCGCGCATGGTTCGTTACTCTTTGAAAGGACGGATGGAATCGGCCACGACCCGTGCACCCTGCTGTAGCAGCTGCTGCACCTGGGGGTCGGCCATGAACACGGCTTCGGCCGCGGATTGCTGTTCACCGCGCTGGCGATCTGCGCGCTGGTGCAAGGTTTCAGCCTGGGCGTTGCCGGTCTCAATAAGGATCTTGGGCGTGCTACCCAAGGCCTGCGACAGCGCCTGCGCCAAGGCATTCAAGGCGCGCTCAGACTGCAGGTATTCAAAGCCCGGCAACAAGGCCAGCCGCAGCACACCGTGCTGGAAACTGACGAAGGCGGCATTGGCGGCCAGCTCGCGCGACGGACCACTCAGGCCACTGTCGTCGATCAGGTCCAGCCATTGTTCTGCGTCGTTCAAGCTGCGCCCGCCCTGCGACGGTGCAACTGACTCTGCGGGTGCCGCCGGCTCGATGGCGATGCCGGTCGGGCGCACCGGCTCGGCCTGCTGGACCGGCTGCGGCGCGGCAACCGGCGCCGGCTTCGGCGCCTCAACCGGTATTGCAACCGGCATTTCAATGGCTTCGGGCGCTTCCGGCATGGCCATTTCGGCCGCCATTGCCTCATCGCGCGCATTCGCTTCAGCCGCCTCAACCGCCCATGGCGGCAGGTCTTCGTCAGCGGCTACTGGCTTGGCGGCTTGAACCGGGGCCGGCGCTGCAACCTGAGCTTGCACGGGCTCAGGCGCGGGCGCTGCGGGTTCCGGCGCAGGCGCGGCTTGCTGCGGCACGACGGCTGCGGGTTCGGGCACAGGCTCGGGCTTGGGTTCTGACACAGGCGCAACCGGTGCAACTACAGCCGGCTTGGCGGTTTGCGCCGACGCGGCGGCAGCGGCAGCGGCAGGAGCGGCTTGCGTGTTGCCACCCACGCCTGCGCCAGTCCCCGATGCGCTGCCTTCCGGCGTCGCCGGCACTGCGCCTGCCGGGCGGAACGCCAGCATGCGCAGCACGGTCATTTCAAAGCCCGCACGCGGGCTGGGTGCCAGATGCAGATCGCGACGGCCGCCAAGGGCCATCTGGTACCAGAGCTGCACCACTTCAGGCCGCAGGCGCTGGGCAAAGGCCACGGCGTCGACGCCTTCACCCGGCACCGAAGTACCCGGCACCAGTTGCTGCACCTGGATGCGATGCAGGCCTTCGGCCAGAGCGTCCAGCACGCCACTCCAGTCCGGCGAGAACTCGGCCAGTCCGGCAACCACCTGCAACAGGCGCGCACCTTCGCCATCGGCCAGTGCATCGAGCATGGCGCTGACCTGGGTGCGATCGACCGTGCCCAGCATCGTGCGCACCACATCGTCGCGCAGCGCGCCGCCGGCATAGGCAATGGACTGATCCAGCAGCGACAAGCCATCACGCAGCGAGCCATCGGCCGCGCGTGCCAGCTGCACGATCGCGCTGTCGTCGAACTCGATCTGCTCGGCGGTCATGATCCGGGTCATCTGCCCGCGGATCTGCTCCTCATCCAGGCGCTTGAGGTTGAACTGCAGGCAGCGGCTGAGCACGGTGACCGGCAGCTTCTGCGGATCGGTGGTGGCCAGCAGGAACTTCACGTGCTCCGGCGGCTCTTCCAGCGTCTTCAGCAACGCATTGAACGCCGCCTTGGAGAGCATGTGCACTTCGTCGATTAGGTAGACCTTGTACTGCCCACGCGAGGGCATGTACTGGGCGTTCTCGATCACCTCACGCACGTCATCCACGCCGGTATTGGACGCGGCATCGATTTCCAGCAGGTCGATGTAGCGGCCGGCGTCGATGTCCAGGCAGGCCCGGCACTGACCGCAGGGGTCGGCGCTGGTGCCGTTCTCGCAGTTCAGCGACTTGGCGAAGATGCGGGCAATGGTGGTCTTGCCGACACCCCGGGTGCCGGTGAACAGAAAGGCGTGGTGGACGCGGCCACTGTCGAGCGCATTGCTCAGCGCGCGGACCACGTGTTCCTGGCCCACCAACTCGGCAAAACGCTTCGGACGCCACTTGCGGGCAAGGACGAGATAGGACATCAGGCAACCGTCTTCATCTGAAGCCCCATTGTGCCACGCCCGACCCATCCACCAGCACCCCGTTCCGGGGGTGCTTGTGAACAGCCGCCAGTCCCTATAGAATCCACGCCCCTGCCGAGGCATTAGCGCGGCAGGATCCGGAGAGGTGTCCGAGTGGTTGAAGGAGCACGCCTGGAAAGTGTGTAAGCGTCTAAACCGCGCTTCGGGGGTTCGAATCCCCCTCTCTCCGCCAGATTACGCAAACCCCTGTTAACGCAGGGGTTTTTGCTTTTCTGGATTGTCTGCTGGGAAAGACGCAAGCCGGGACACATCGCCCTATGCGCATCCCTCATCACCTGGTTCGAGCCCGCTCTGGGCCCTGGTCGTTCCGGCAACGGGTTCCCACAGACTTGCAAACCCTCATCGGCAAACGTACCGCCCCCCCTCGCAGGAAGACTGGCGGAAGGCTCGCGGTCTCCAGCCAGTCAAGGCACAGCAGCACTCGCCGAAGCGAGGGAGCGGCCCACCCCTCCTGTAAGCTTCGGACGGAAACCCATGCGAGAGAAAACGACAGGACCCTACAGGACACTAGCAAAAGGAAAACATGGAACTGTTCTTACATCAGCGCAAGCAGAAAAGTCAGCTCGGCTTTCATTACACCAAGGCCTTCCGAGAAGCGACCGAGCTGTATGTGGTCTCCGCATACCTGACCGAGTGGGACGACACTTTAAAGATATCACCGGCTTGCAAGCGATTCCGCCTCATCGTTGGAAAAGACTTCGGCATTACCCGAAAAGATGCCTGTCGAAAGGTCCTAAAGTGGCTCGCCCCATCGAGGAAGGCAGAGTTCCTGGTTGCTGATGGAATCGAGGGATTCCATCCAAAGTCAGTCATCTGGAAGGACGTGAACGGTGACGCGTTCATGATCATCGGGTCTTCGAACTTGAGCAGAGCAGCCTTCAACAGCAATGTGGAAGCGAACATCCTCGTATCGATTTCCGCCTGTGAGTTCAATGACGTCAAAGCATGGATGGACTGGATCGAGGAATGGTCCATCCCAGTGTCAGAGGACTGGCTGGAGCACTATCGGGAGGCAGTGCGCCCGCCAAAAATCGGCAGTAATAAGAATAAAGCATCCTTCGCCGACAAGGCCTCTACCGTGGTCTTCAAGCTTCCCTGGCCCGCTAACGCCAAGGAGCGCATCAGAGAACGTCAGGACCAGATGAAGGCCTTTGAGAAGCACAAAAAGGGACTCATGACCCTTTTCAGGCGAACTGCGAATGGTGAAGTAACGAACAAAGAGTTTTATAAAATGCTACCGAGTCACTGGAGCATGGAGCTTGGCAATCGATTGCAAGGGAAAGGCTGGGAGAGACTAGGAATGGCGGCAGACTTTAAGGAAGTAGCCAATGCTTTCATTGCGATTGAAGGTGCTGCCAAACGAGACCGTGATGATGTCGTCAGGCGAGAGATAGACCGCCTTCATGATCGCGCCAACCCAGCACGCCGAGCTTTTCTTTCGGAAATGCTCTGCCTCCGATTCCCTGACTGTTACCCCGTCCTCAACAATCCGATTCGTGCATTCTTGGTCAAGCATCAGCTCAGCGCTCCGCGCGGATCCAGCGAAGGCTCGAAATATATAGATCTCGCGAAGAAGCTTAGGGCTGCCCTCCGCGCAAACCCTAGCTACATCGCGAAAAACCTAGCCGAGCTGGATCTGCTGATCTGGGATTCATCGGAATACAATCCACAGTGACGAAATCGGACAGCAGCAGACCGCCACGATAAGCGGCTGCGGCGACAGCGGATTGGCCTTTGCCTCGGCTGAAGGTTTTGATTGAGGTGTGGAAGATGGCCATAAAGATTCCTGTGAAGACAGCGACGTCCCCCCGGCCTGAGTAGAGGTCGGGTTTAGAGTCCTGTTTTGATCTTATCTGTCTTCGCCGCCAGCTGCGCGGCGTACTGGGCAGGTGTCATTCCGCCGAGTGCTCTTTTGGGTCTTTCTTCGTTGTAGTCACGTCGCCAGCTTTCGATGCTGGTACGGGCATGGAGCAATGTTGGGAACCAGTGTTCGTTGAGGCATTCATCGCGTAGCCGGCCGTTGAACGACTCAACATATGCGTTCTGATTGGGTTTCCCGGGCTCGATCAGGCGCAGGGCGATTTCCTTGTCGTGAGCCCAAGCCACCATCGCTTTTCCGCAAAATTCCTTGCCATTGTCCGTCCTGATGACTCGCGGCAGGCCGCGCTGAGCTGCCACCCTGTCCAGTACCCTGGATACCCCTTGGCCCGATATCGCTCGCTCCACTTCGATGGCAACTGCCTCATGGGTCGCATCGTCGACGATGGTCAAACACTTGATCACCCGACCCTCAGCAGTTCGATCAAACACGAAGTCCTTTGCAGCGAACCGCCGTATCAGCGGCTGTCGCTCGCCCACTGCGACCTTCTTGCGCTTCCTGCGGCGCACTTGTAGACCGGCTTCCTGGTACAAGCGCTCCACCCGCTTGTAGTTCACAACAAGCCCTTTTTGCCGCAGCTTCAGATGAATCATGCCCACGCCGTAGCGTTTGTGCCGTTGCGCCAAAGCGGCGATCTGCTCACGAAGCTCGGCGTTGTTGTCGGGCCTGGGCACATATCGCAACGCGCGCGCTCATGCGCGCTACCGCCAGCGCTCGTCGTTCGCTCAACCCCTTCTCAACCATGCTCCGCACCAGCAGCCTGCGCGCTGGTGCAGTCACCACTTTTTTCGCAATGCGTCCTTGATCACGTCGTTCTCGAATACCTGCTCAGCCAGTAGCTTCTTTAGGCGCGCGTTCTCCGCTTCCAGGTCCTTCAGCCGCTTGGCGTCGGGCACGCTCATACCGCCGAACTTGCTGCGCCACAGGTAGTACGAGGCCTCGCTGAAGCCGTGCCGGCGGCAAAGATCCTTGATGGGCATGCCTGCTTCAGCCTCACGCAGGAAGCCAATGATCTATTCTTCGATAAAGCGCTTCTTCACGTCCAATCTCCTTGTCATTGAGGATTGGACTCCAAACCCTTGTGCCACTCAATCTTGAGGGGACGTCGCGGTCGCGCTTCCAGTCTATGCCAAGGGGCAGTTTAAGAGGTGCCTGAAGGACAAGAGGAAGTTCTATCCATGATGTGTCCGAAAGTCAGTGGTAGGCTGTCATCCTTGCAACCTCCTCTCGTTCGGGCCGATGAACTTCCCTAAATCTCAGAAGACTGGTCGACAAGCAGAGCTTGCAGTAGAACAAGCCTTCTTAGATTGGAACTGGAATGTAGGGCACGATCAGATAGACATTGGTTACGACCTTTGCATCACTCCCGATCACACTGTCTACCACGGCATTCACTTTCTAGCACAAGTGAAAGGGACCTCTGTCGACCCCAGAGGGAGCCGCCTCACTGCTCAAGTTTCCAAAAGCAGATTGCGGCAGTATGCGAATAATGTGCTCCCAGTCTTCATTTTGAGGGTAACGCCCGACCGTTCCATCTATTGGGTTCACGCTCAAGAGTGGGCGAAGGGCAATCAAGAAAAGTTGATCGGCGATGGCAAAGGCGTGGTCACGTTCGAGCATTCAAAGGCCCTCAATGACCGTGAAGGCTTTGAACGCTATCTGTGGGACATCGTAGGGCCACTCCTTCAAACCCGAGATCCACTATCCATCGGAAATCAGCCATCCATTGATCTAGCAAAGCGCAGCGCCCGAAGAGCGCCCTCGGGTTCGGGCGAAAGCAAAACTCAGAAAGCGCAGGAGCTCTCGAAGGGGCTTTCTCGGCTGGATCTATCCTTCACACCAGTCGGAACTGCCGAGAACATAGCCCTGGTCCGAGACGCATATCTGTATGGCCTCCCACGCACATTTGACGTAAAAGACTTCAAGCTTGCGCCTCTCCCTGGCTTCCAGGATCAAATGAAGCCGCTACTTGCTCATGGCAAGCTCACCATGAAGACGAAAGCAGCCACCCAAGGCCATGTCCTCGTATGTCCAGGCCAGGAATATTCCGTCTTGGCGCAGGAAGTGAGCTTAGCTGCCGAGCTATTCAACGGCACCGCAGGAGCAGGCATTACGAATGAGTCTCTCCCATCACCATTGACGATCATCATTCGGTGCACGGTTGTAGAGACATCATTGAAGGCGGAAATTAACCTTAGCATCAGGGGCTCCGCGATATACGGAGTCGCGCTAAAGGAGCTTGATACTCTCGCCCCTCTAGCAACATGGGCCGACCAGATTGCTGCCGAGGACGCAATGATGCTGACTTTGGACTTCAATGGTATCCGCCAGCCACTGAACCCTGCGGTGTCGCCCATCGGTCAGATGCTTCCTGTGTTCCAGCGCATCAGAAGCCTGAGCAGACTCCATATGATTTGTCGCGCCCTCAACTCCCCCTTCATCCTCGAAAAGTCAGACGTGTTCTCCGAAGAGGACTTCCAGGACATCGACTTTGGCTTCGATCTTCTGAGGGGCGTACAGAGATCCGTTACCCTTAATACTATGGAAGTCGATCTAGTGGGCCCCGAGGCGCGCAAATTCATAACTGTTCCTGGCGAATTTCTCATTCAGACACATTGGCAACTGGATGTGGCTGGAAAGGCGCTCGGTCACTTCCCAGTCGAGATCCATATGACTGGCTATGCCTTTGAAAGCACCGCAGACCCCGAGAAGCTCAGGATTGTCAAAGATAGCAACGGGCAAGCTTGGGTTAGCTACAAGAAGCATGATGCAGCCGGGGACCATATCGTTCGGCGGAAGAGGTAGTCAGCGGCAAGCTGTCGCACCACATATGCCCTACGCGATAAGGAAATCAACATGGCTCAACCGCAAGAATCGACCGTCGCAGTAATGATTGACTGCGACAACGTTGCTCCCGAAATCGTGGATTTCGCGCTCCTCATGGCTGCACAGGCCGGGCGCGTAACGCTTCGGCGCGGCTATGGCAATCGCACTACCTTAGGCAACTCTTGGCAAGAGGCCTTGGTTCGCCAGGCCTTCACTCCATGCCTTCAGTTCCAATACGCAGCGAAGAAGAACACCTCCGATATCGCCCTGGCCTTGGATGCCCTGGAAGCGCTCTTCGATCAGAGGGCAGACATCTTCTGCTTGGTAACCAGCGACTCGGACTTTGCCTACCTCTGCAGGAAGCTCCGTGAGCGCGGGGCCACAGTTCTGATCGTCGGCGAAGCCGAGACTCCCGATGCTTTGCGCAATGCCTGCGATCAGTTCTTCGAGTGGTCCGCACAAGAAGCCTCATCGCTAGAGCCACCTGATCTTCAGGACCCGCCGCACCCTACTGACCCCACTAATGAAACCAAGACCACCGGCAGCGCGCCGCTCCCAAAGCGGCGTCCTCGGTTCGTCATCGAGGCTGTCTCACTGCTTGCCGGTAGTACCCCAGAGGGCAAGGTAAGTCTCAACTCCTTAGGCTCATATCTAAAGCGAGCAGATTCCGGCTTCTCGCCTGGCATCTATGGGCATTCCGGTCTTCTCAACATGGTGAAGACCTACGATCTCCTGTCGCTCAAGCAGGAAGAAAATGGGCAGTGGTCTGTAAGCCTGGCGCCTAAGGCAGAGACAGCCTGACGTAGGCCGCTACCGCCACTTGGCGAATTGCCCAAAAAAGCCCCGCATCTGCGGGGCCCTAGACTTCAGAGTCGGCTAGCATCCGGGACACACCACAGGACACAAATCCGGTTTGTGGACGCCTCCGGAGCTAGGCGGGACGGTCAAGGCACTGCTTCCCCCTCTCTCCGCCAGATAAAAAAGCAAAGGCCGCCCATCGGGTGGCCTTTGCTTTTTCCTGTCAATTGCCAGCCAGCGAAAAAATTCCCAAGGCCAAGTTCAGAGACTCGAAGAAATCACTTTCGATGGAATTGCAACGCTCGCTCTTTGAGCCTCCGGCAACCTCAATACCCGCAGCATCTTCAAGTTCACTCCACCGATTCCCCAAGAAACGTCGCTACCTTCGCCAACGCTTCATCCACAACACTGGCAGGCGCTCGCTCCACCTTTCGTGCACCACGCGCATTCAAATCCATGCTGCGCAGGTGATTGACCAGGACCACGCCCTGCGTCTCGGTGCCCGTCGCTGACAGCGACACCGCGAACCCTGCATTCCGCCCCACCATTCCACCTTGGGTGATCGGGGCAACGATTGCCAAACCTGTGCCGTTGAACGGTGCTGGACTCAGGACCAGTGCTGGCCGCATATCACCCTGCATTTCCTGGCCGGCGCTTGGATTGAGCTGGACCCGGATGATGTCGCCGCGATCGAATCGCGGGCGGCTCACCACGCTTCGTTTCCTACCGGCCTGCTGCTGTTCCAGGCGACCAGTTCGTCATCCTGCGGTGCGTTCAAATCGCACTGCGCCAGCAACTCTGACAATTGATAGCGGGGCCGTGCCTTGACCGGAGTCAGGATCAACGCGCCTTCTTCGACGCCAATCTCCAGCGTGTCACCACTTCCCAGATCCATGGCCTTGAGAATGGATGCAGGCAGGCGAACGGCCGCGCTATTGCCCCAACGCTGAATTTTGGCGCGCATGATGCCTCCACAGATGTAGATACATTGTAGATCCAAACTTCCGCCACAGCAAACCCGCATCCGGGTCAGGTTCAGTAGCCAAACCACCGTCGGCAACCTCCTGCCACAGTGGAGTTTGCAGCGCCGCGTCTCAGATCCAGACAGGACCGATGGCCCGCCAGACCGTCCTTGGACATGCTAGCTTCCCAACATTAGACCGATCCAAAAGGTGCGGGATGAAGCAGCTTGGCGCGACCCTGTTGGTGCTTGCAGCAACCGTAGCAACCTCTTCCCTGTCGCCGTCTTCGGCAATGGCGGCCTCGCCCGCCGCCAACGAAGCCGCCTATTCCGCCGTGAACCCCTTCATCGGTACCGGCGGCGAGGGTCATACCTATCCGGGTGCGACCGTCCCTTACGGCATGGTCCAGCTCTCGCCCGATACCCGCATCCAGTCGCGCAAGAACGGTTATGGCTGGGCGGCGGGTTACCGCTATGACGACAGCACCATCGTCGGCTTCTCGCATACGCACTTCTCCGGCACCGGCCATTCGGATCTGGGTGATCTGCTGATGATGCCCACTACCGGCGAGCTGAAGCTGGAGCGCGGCGATCCCGATCAGCCCTTGAGCGGCTACACCTCGCGCTTCAGTCATGCCAGCGAGACCGCCCAGCCGGGTTATTACGCGGTGACGCTGGACGACTACAAGGTGCGCGCCGAACTCACTGCCAGCGCGCGCGTTGGCATGCACCGCTACAGCTTCCCGGCTGGCAAGCCGGCACATGTAGTGCTCGACCTGCGCACCAGCATGTATGACTACCCGGGCAAGATCCTGTGGTCGCGCTTGCGGGTGCGAGCCGATGGCACGGTTACCGGTTTCCGCGAGACGCGTGGCTGGGCGCCGGGGCGACAGCTGTACTTTGCGATGCGTTTCTCGCAGCCGCTCAGCGGCCATCAGCTACACGACACCGAGCAGGATGTCGCCTACAAGGGCTTCCCGCCGCCGGGCGAGAAAGACCCGACGCAGCGCGCGCAGATCGAAGGGCCGCAGCTGGTTGCTGCCTTTGATGTGGTGCCGGAGGCCGGTAAGCCCTTGCTGGTGAAGGTCGCGATCTCGCCGGTCAGCGAGGAAGGTGCGATTGCCAACCTGGATGCGGAAGCGCCGAGTTGGGATTTCGATGGCATGCGCGCTGCCGCCAAACAGCAGTGGAGCGAGGCGTTGGGCGCAGTCGAAGCGCAGGGCAGCGCGGACGAACGCACGCGCTTCTATACAGCGCTGTATCACACGCTGCTTGGGCCAACCTTGTTCATGGACAGCGATGGCCGTTATCGCGGGCCGGACAACGCAGTGCATCAGGCCAAGGGCTGGACGAACTACTCGACGTTCTCGCTGTGGGATACGTATCGCGCCCTGCACCCGCTGGCCACGCTGGTGCAGCCGCCACAGCGCACCAATGACTTCGTCAATTCTCTGTTGGCCTCACGCCGCGAAAGCCCTTACGGCGTGCTGCCGGTGTGGTCGTTCCACGGCCTGGAGACCTGGTGCATGATCGGCTACCACGCGGTGCCGGTGATCGCCGATGCCTATATGAAGGGCATCCGTGGCTACGACACCGAGGAAGCGCTGCAGGCGATGGTCGCCAGCGCCAACTATGGCCCGTACGACGGCATCGCGCAGTACCGCGAGCTCGGCTATGTGCCGATCGATGAGGAAGGCGAAGCAGCCAGCAAGACGCTGGAATATGCCTATGACGATTGGACCATCGCACAGGTGGCCAAGGACATGGGCAAGACCGAGGTAGCGAGCGAGTTCAGCAAGCGCGCGGCGAACTGGAAGCATGCCTTCGACCCGGGTACAGGCTTCATGCGCGCGCGCAAGCGCGATGGCAGTTTCCGCGAGCCGTTTGATCCCAGCGCCAGCGGTTACGGCACGGATTTCACTGAAGGCAATGCCTGGCAATACTCGTGGTATGTGCCGCAGGATGTCGCCGGCTTGGCTGCGGCGCATGGTGGCAGCGACAAGCTGCTGCAGCGTCTGGACGATGTGTTTGAAGCCAAGGTTGATCCGTCGATCTTCGCGCACATGGAAGACATCACCGGGCTGATTGGCTGGTACGCACATGGCAACGAGCCAAGCCACCATGTTGCCTATCTGTATGCACATGCCGGGCAGCCGTGGCGCACGCAGGCACGCTTGAAGCAGATCATGGACACGCAGTACGCGGCACGCCCGGACGGCTTGGCGGGTAACGATGATCTTGGGCAGATGTCGGCCTGGTATGTGTTTACCGCGCTGGGTTTCTATCCGGTTACGCCGGGTAGCAACCAGTACATCATCGGTCGGCCATTCCTGCCGCAGGCGACCTTGAATCTGCCGGATGGGAAGCGTTTCAGCATCGTTGCTACCGGGCTGGATGCTGCGCATACGTATGTTGGTTCGGTGAGCCTCAATGGCAAGCCGCTGGACCGTGCATATGTGACGCACCAGGAGATTGTTGCTGGCGGGGAGCTGCGGTTCACGATGCAGGCTGAGCCGAACAAGTCTTGGGCTGCGGATGCGGCGACGTTGCCTTATTCGATGTCGCGTTGATTGGTTTTTGTGCTGCTAGGTTTGCGTTGTTTGACCGTTGAAAGCACGCTTCGCGCTCCCCTCTCCCCAACCCCTCTCCCGCAAGGGGAGAGGGGCTAAAGCTAAAACCAAAACCAAAGCCAAAGCAGCCCCCCTCCCCAGCTGTTAGATTGCAGCACATGCCGATTCGCCCCTACCAACCTGCTGATGCCGATGCCTGCTTGTCGCTGTTCGACAGCAATGTGCCCAAGTACTTCACGCTAGCCGAACGCGCAGACTTCGAGCAGTTTCTACAGCGCGATGCGCAAGGTTGCGACTATCACCTGATCGAGCACGATGACCAGGTTGTCGCCTGCGGCGGTTTGGCGATACGCGACGATGGCGTCGCCGTTTTCTGCTGGGGCATGGTCGAGCGCAGCCTGCATCGGCAGGGGTTCGGCAGGCAATTGAGTCTTGCCCGTTTACAGCAGGCCAGACAGAGCCCGAACGCGAAGCGCGTGGAGCTCAGCACCAGTCAGCACACGCAGGACTTCTACGCGCGACTCGGATTCAGCATGACCCGGATCGTGGCCGATGGCCACGGCCCGGGTCTGGATGCGGTCGAGATGGTGTTGGTGCTGCGCGAGGACTGAGGCTGTTATCAGCTGCTGGACAGTTTCATCAGCACCAGGCCGCTGACGATCAGCACCGCCGCACCAATACGCATCGCGCTGACCTGCTCGCCCAGGAAGATGATGCCGATGACGAAGGCACCTACCGCGCCGATACCGGTCCAGATCGTATAGGCCGTGCCCAGCGGCAAGGTGCGCATGGCCAAGGCCAGCAACCAAAAGCTGGCGATCATGCCGACGATGGTGACGATGCTGGGAACCAGCTTGGTAAAACCGTGGGATTGCTTCATTGCCAGCGCCCAGACGATTTCCAGCGCACCAGCGATCACGAGATAGATCCAAGCCATACAGCCTCCTAGAGAAGCCAGGCCGTCCTGGGTGAAGTCCCGTGATGGGCGGAGGTCGTCCTCCGTTGGGTGGGCATTCTATCCAAGCCGGGCGTCTGGGGCCGCTAAACGGCGGCTGCGGGTTACACGGGGTTCAAGCCGGAACGCTGGTCGGGCGGTAGTGCATACGCTACAATCGCCGCACACGATCAGGACCTGCTCCAGTTTGTGTCCGGTCCATGAAGCATCGGCGGCTGATGATCGCATCGCCCCAGCCTCTCGTATCGTGAATGGCCGCGCCTAGCGCGGCCAAACCGTCTCTATGGTGGCCCCGTCGGCCCCTCGCGACGCTAGGTCGAAAATCCCGCCAGGGCCGGAAGGCAGCAACGGTATCGATCGACGCGGGCGCCGAGGTCAGCCGGCGGGGTCGCCACCTTTTTGGGCCTTGGAAAGTTCCGCCGCTGATGAAGCGGTGGCTTTTGCTTGTGCGCGTTGTAGCCCGGGTAAGCGCAGCGCACCCGGGGCTCTGGCCGTGCAGCTGTTTTGCAGGATTGCCCGCCACGAGCTGGCCTTTCTTGATTGTGAGCCCCCGGCACGCATCCCGGGTGCGCTGCGCTTACCCGGGTCACGTTGCTGCGGAGGGTTCGGGTGAGGCTGATCTGGACCGGCTCCGGCCTTGCCCTCACCCCAACCCCTCTCCCGCTGGCGGGAGAGGGGCTCAGTGATCATTGCTGCGGACAATTTGGGCTCTACGTGCGCCCAAGCTTCGTGGAGCCGAAGCACGACGCTCAACCCTCAAACGGCTCCGCACGCGGCGCCGTCGGCTCGGCCAACACAACACATTCACCCGGCATCGCCACGCGGTGGCCGCGCGCGCGCAGCGCTTCGCCGTCGGCGGCGCTGGCGTAGTGGTAGAGCATCATCCGCGCCTGGGTGGCGGCGTCGTATTCGCGCTCCAGGTCGTCAACGCCGGTATGCGAAGGATTGCCGTGCAGTCCGCAGTCGTGGGCGATCAATTCGTTGTCGCCGGCAAATCGCGCCAGCATCTCCGGGATCGGGCGGGTATCGCCGCTCCACACCACTGCGCCCTGCAGGCGCAGGCCGTAGGCGGTTTCCGGCCAATGGTGGCGCACCGGGAACACTTCCAGGCGCACGCCCTCATGCCAGAACGCATCGCCCACTACGATCAGCTGGAAGGCGTCCCAGAAGTTGGCGCCACCTTCGGCCAGCACGTTCGGGTAGTCCCCTACCCGCTTGTGCAGCAGCGGCACCAGCGGCGCTGGCACGTATAGCCGCACCTTGCCGCGCCGTTGAGGGTTGAAGAAGGCATCGACGAACAGGCGCTCGAAACCGGCCACATGGTCCAGATGGATATGGGTGACGAACACCGCATCCGGCATGGCGCGGTAATGGCTGCGATAGGCCGTCAGTCCTTCGCCGCCGCAATCAATGGTCAGCCAAGGCTGGCCGCCGTGCTCGATCACCGACATCGGCGAACCCAGCTCCACCGCCGACGCATTGCCGACGCCAAGGAAACGCAACGCCCAACTCATGTCACACGCCCCGGTTCCAGGCCAGATCATAGGCGCGGCGCAGCCGCGCATAGTCCTGCTCGACGTCCTCGCGGCTGCGCGCGCCGCGCAGCTTCAGCAGGGAGCGCAGCAGGCGCTTGAGGTTACGCTCGCGCCAGCGGGTGGCGGGAATGCGCAGCACGCCGCGATCGAAATCGATCAGCCAACCACGGCGGGCGTCATCAAACAGGATGTTGTGGGCATTCAAATCAGCGTGATCCAGGCCCGCACGGTGGAAGCGCGCGATCATCCGCCCGGCCTCCTCCCATGGCGCGCCGCGCCCGGCGACCTGCGCGTGGTCGGCCAGCGAGCGCACGTCTTCCAGCCGCTCCATCAGCAGTGCCGCCTTGTAGCGCAGGCCTTCGCGCATGTAGAACGCCGCGTAGGGGTGCGGCACCGGCAGCTTCTGCGCGATCAGCTCGCGCATCAGGCGAAACTCGGCAAAGCTGCGCGTCCGGTTGGCACCACGCCACAAATAGCTGCTGTGGCTGATCTTGGCGGCGACACCGCCGCGCAGGTACTGGCGCAACACGCTGCGACCGAACGGCGCGTCGATGAACCATGCGCCGCCACGGCCGCCATCGCCCACCGGATGGGCCTTGCTGCCCCACTGCGCAGGCACGAACAAACCGGGATCGGCTTGCCGCAGGCGTTCGCGGTCGAACAGAATGGCGCCATAGCCGCGACCATCGCGGCAGGGCGTCAGCGCTTCAGTGGCGTCGAATGCGACCATCTTTACGAGTCTAACAACACATGCCTGCATCGTCGTCCCCGTTGTGTCTTTTGCGCCTCTCGGCACTGGGTGATGTCACCCATGTGGTGCCGCTGGTACGCACACTGCAGCGGGGGTTTCCGGGCACGCCACTGCACTGGGTGATCGACAAGGCCGGCCACAAGCTGCTCGACGGCCTGCCCGGGGTCAGTTTCCACGTCTACGACAAGAACAGCGGGTTGGCTGGAATGCGTGCGCTGCGTCGCGAATTTCCGCCTGGCCGTTTCGATGCCCTGCTGCAGATGCAGGTGGCCGCCCGCGCCAACCTGCTGTCAGCCTTCATCCCGGCCAAGCGCCGCATCGGCTACGACAAGTCACGCTCCAAGGACCTGCATGGGCTCTTCATCAATGAGCGCATCCCCGACCGCCCCGGCATCCATGTGCTCGATGCCATCGGCAGCTTCTGCGAGCCGCTGGGCCTGAAGCAGACCAAGGTCAGCTGGGACCTGGCCACACCGCCGGAAGCGCACGAGTGGGCGCGCGCCCAATGGGAGGAAGATGGCCGGCCGGTGTTGATGATCTCGCCCTGCTCCAGCCACCAGCGCCGCAACTGGTACGCCGAGCGCCACGCCGCGCTGGCCGACCACGCTGCAAGCCAGGGCTGGCGGGTGGTGCTGTGCGGCGGACGCAGCGAACTGGAACGCAGCACCAGCGACGCAATCCTCGCTGCGATGAAGCACCCGGCGCTGGACCTGGTCGGCAAGGACACGCTCAAGCAGTTGCCCGCCCTGCTGGCCCGCGCCTCGCTGCTGGTCACTCCCGACTCCGGCCCGATGCATATCGCCAATGCGGTCGGCACCAAGGTGCTGGGCCTGCATGCGGCCAGCAACCCGGCGCGCAGCGGTCCCTATTCCGACCGCCGCTATTGCGTGGACCGCTATGACGATGCCGCCCGCCGCTATCTCAACAAGCCGGCCAGCGAGCTGAAATGGGGCACCAAGATCGAGTTCGACGATGTGATGTCGTTGATCACGGTGGAGGATGCGATTGCCGCGTTTGAGCGCTATCGCGCGGATCATCAAAGCTGACCAACTGCAGGAGCCGCTTTTTTTGTAGGAGCGGCGTAAGCCGCGAAGCCAACCATGCTGCAGCGCTGGGAATTCCCGCCATCTGCTGATCTACGAGTTTCGCGGCTTACGCCGCTCCTACAAAGCAGATGCAGGCATTTTGTAGGAGCTGCGTCAGCGGCGAAGCTGGCCTTGCTGACGCGCCAGCACTTTCCGCAATCTGCTGGTCCAGGAGCTTCGCGGCTTACGCCGCTCCTACAACGCGGATTCAGCCCGCGCGGTAATCCTGGTAGGACTTCTCTTCCACGTAGCTGGAACCCAGCGCCAGGTTGATGGCCTTCTTGATGCGCGCGCGCTCATCGTTCTGGATGTAGACGCTGCGGGCCAGCTGCACGAACGCATCGTCGAAGGCCTGCGCCTTCTCTTTCAGGCGGATGTCGTCTTCGATGTCCCACAGGCGCTCATTGACCGCCTTCAACTCGGTACGCAGCGCTGCGATGTCCTGTGCCGCGGCCGGATGCGCGGCCCAGGTGCTGTCCAGCGCGTTCAACTCATTGCGCACATTGACCAGCTTTGCCGCATCGCTCATGCGCTCGGACTTGATCTGCAGGATGGAGATCTTGTCCAACAACTCACCGAAGGACACGGGGACGAGAATTTCTGACATGGGGCTTACCGGTTGGATCAGGCGCACAGTGTAGCCGCTGCTGTCGGGTATTCAGCCGCAGAGCCAAGGTGCAGGAGAAGCAAAAAGAAAAAGCCACCCGAGGGTGGCTTTTTCAAGTATCTGGCGGAGAGGGGGGGATTCGAACCCCCGAGGCGCTATAAACGCCTGCCTGATTTCGAGTCAGGTACATTCAACCGCTCTGCCACCTCTCCAGATGGTCCCCGGCGAACCGGGCTGCGAATAATAAGGGGCATCGGCTGCGCGGACAAGCGGTTTTTAACAAAAAAACGCTATTGGCCATCCAGGCGCTGCATTCCGCCAGCCAAACGAGTGTCTGCAGGCGCTTGCCGTACACCTCCATGAACGCGATGATGCAGAGACCTTCACCGTTGATATACAGCCCGCTCGGGCACTCATGATCGAATTTGGACACCTCAGCCACGTCGGCCTGCGTCGCCAGCTCAATGAAGACACCTACTACGGTGACGGCGAGCTGGGCCTGTGGCTGGTGGCAGACGGCATGGGCGGCCATGCCTGCGGCGAGGTAGCCAGCGCCCTGGCGCGCGAAACCATCGTCCGCGAGGTGCGCAACGGCGCTTCGCTGGTGCAGGCCATCCGCACCGCCGATGAGGAGATCATCCGCACCTCGCGCCGCCGCAACGACAGCCTGCCGATGGGTACCACGGTGGTGGCCGCACGCGTGCAGGGCAATCGTTTCGAGGTGGCCTGGGTTGGCGACAGCCGCGCCTACCTGTGGCGCGACGGCAAACTGGGCCAGCTCAGCCAGGACCACAGCTATGTGCAGGAACTGATCGCCCAGGGCACGCTCACCGCCGAGCAGGCGCGCGCGCATCCTCACCGCAATGTGGTCACGCAGGCATTGGGCGTGACCGATCCGGCCCACCTCAACGTCGCCACCATGACCGGCGAACTGCGTCCTGGCATGCAGCTGCTGCTGTGCAGTGATGGGCTTACCGAGGAAGTCGACGATGCCGGCCTCACCGAGGCACTGGCCCACGGCGACTGCAGCGCGCAGGAATGCGTGGATGCGCTGGTCGCCGCCGCACTGGATGGCGGCGGCTCGGACAACGTCACCGTCGTCCTGGTCCGCTGCCCCTAAGGCAGCGGAATTCCGTTCAAATCAACGACCGGCGTGACTCAGGCCGGCTCGCCAGGCGCGGGCGCGGGCTCGCCGTCCCACCATGCGTGTCCGGCTTTCTTGCGCAGCCTGGCCAGGCGCGCCTCGTGCGCCTCCTGCTCGGAGGCGGTCACCAGTACGCGGGGGCGCGGCAACAACGCCGATACATCGAATGCCTGCACGACACCGCTGGCACTGGTCGATTCGGCTTCCGGCTGGCCAAAACCAATCTCTTCCTGGCCCGAGGTCAGTGCGATATAGACGTCGGCCAGGATCTGCGCATCGAGCAGGCCGCCATGCAGCGTGCGGTGGGCATTGTCCACACCCAGCCGCCGGCACAGCGCATCCAGCGAGTTGCGCTGGCCGGGATAGCGCTCGCGCGCCATCGCCAGGGTATCGGTCACCGTCACCCGGCTGGCCAGGCGGCCCTTGCCGGCCAGGCTCATCTCGTTTTCGAGGAAGCCCATGTCGAACGAGGCGTTGTGGATGATCAGCTCGGCACCGTCCACATAGGCCAGGAATTCATCCACCACTTCTTCGAAGCGCGGCTTGTCGGCGAGGAAGTCCAGGCTCAGGCCGGTCACTTCCGCGGCGCCGGATTCAAAGTCGCAATCCGGCTTCAGGTAGCGGTGGAAGTTGTTGCCACTGGGGCGCCGCTCAAGCAGCTCCACGCAGCCGATTTCGACCACGCGGTTGCCCTTCTTCCATTCCAGGCCGGTGGTTTCGGTATCAAGGACGATCTGGCGCATCAGCTACCTCAGTTGCTCGCGGCGCCAGCGCGCACGCGGATTGCAGCATCGCGGGCCAACTGGTCCACGCGTTCGTTGTCCGGGTCACCGGAATGGCCCTTCACCCAGCGCCAATCGATCTGATGACGCTGCGTGGCCTCGTGCAGGCGCTCCCACAGGTCACGGTTCTTGACCGGATCACCGCCGGC
The DNA here is from genome assembly GCF_056854515.1 of Stenotrophomonas sp. STEN063. NCBI lineage: Bacteria > Pseudomonadati > Pseudomonadota > Gammaproteobacteria > Lysobacterales > Lysobacteraceae > Stenotrophomonas > Stenotrophomonas sp. STEN063. The sequence goes on along the minus strand of NZ_JBXFWF010000018.1, from coordinate 35,517 downwards.
GGTCTTCCAGTTGCGCCGCACCCAGCCCGACATCCACTCGGTGATGCCTTGGCGCACGTACTGCGAATCGGTGAACAAGGTGATGTTGCAGGGCTCGCTGAGCGTTTCCAGGCCCATGATCGCAGCCATCAACTCCATCCGGTTGTTGGTGGTGTGGGCTTCGCCACCGGCCAGCTCGCGCTCATGGCCCTTGTAACGCAACAACGCGCCCCATCCGCCGGGGCCGGGATTGCCGAGGCAGGCGCCATCGGTATGTACTTCAATTGACTTCATAGTGTTCCGTTGAATTCAGGTCGCCACCGGGTCGCGCCAACTGACGCGACTGGCCTTGATCGGGCCGATGTAAGCCTCGGTGCGTTTTTCAGCTTCCAGCACGCACAAGGCGCGCAGGGCCGGCAAAGCCGTGCCCGGGGTGTTGCCCGACTGCGTCCACAGCGGACCATAGTGCCGCAGCGAGCGACATCGTATGCCCTGCCGCTGCAATAGTGTCCTGCAACGTGTCACCGAAGGTGGCCGCGCGCCCTGCCATTGCCAGTGCGCGCGGTAGGGACTGCAGCGGTTGAGCAGGGTCACCCAGACCCGACCGCCGGGCATCAGCACCCGCGCGCACTCGGACAGCAAGGGCTCCAGTTCCTCGGCCGCCGGGTGCTCGATGACGATGGCCTTGATCGACTCGCTGGGCAGCGGCAACGGCAGGCTGCAACGCAGATCGCCCGTCCAGCCCGGCGCTTGCGGGTTGCGGTGCAGGCGCAGGCCACGGCCCTGCGGCGGGGAATCTGGCTTCCAGAAGGCGTTTGGCGCCAGCCACAGCCACGGCGGCGAGGGAAATCCGCGCATTTGTTCAGACAGCAGCCGCTGCTCCCATTCGCGCATCGCCTGCGCCCCGGCTTTCTCAAACCAAGGCGAGACTGCAGCTTGACGGGGGGACTGGGCGGCAGGCATTTTCCAATTCTATGCGACTGATCGCCCTGCCCGCATTTCAGGACAACTACATCTGGGCGTTGCAAACGCCCGATGACCGCACGATTTTCGTCGACCCCGGCCAGGCCGGTCCGGTTTTCGAAGCCGCTGCGCAAGGCATGCAGCCTGCAGGTGTCCTGCTCACCCACCACCACGACGACCATATCGGCGGGGTGGCAGAGTTGCGTGAGCGTTGGCCGCGCTTGCGGGTCATCGCGCCGGTAGATGAACGCATCGCACTGGAATGTGAACGAGTCAGCGAAGGCAACCGGGTAGAATTGTCGGGCTTCGACTTCAGCGTGATGGAAGTTCCCGGTCACACCCGAAGCCATATTGCCTACTACGGCCACGACCATTTGTTCAGTGGCGACATGTTGTTCAGCTTGGGCTGTGGACGCATGTTCGAAGGTACGCCGGCCCAGATGTTGGCCTCGCTCCGGCGAATGGCCGCCCTGCCCCCACAGACACTGGTCTGCTGCGGGCACGAATACACGCTGGCCAATGCCGTGTTTGCGCGGCATGTCGACCCCACCAACGCGGCATTGCAGCGCCGCCAACAGGAAGCCTCGGACATGCGCAGCAGTTCCCGTCCTACCGTTCCCGCCATCCTGGCGAGCGAACTGGAATGCAATCCATTTCTGCGGACTGCCGATACCGCGATCGTTGCAGCGATCGCGGCCCGGCTTGGTCGCGCGCCCACCGACGAGGTGGAAGTCTTCGCCGAATTGCGGCGGTGGAAAGACGGTTTTCGCGCATGAGGCGGCTTTGTCTGCCGTTGGCGCTGGGGATGTTGTTGGGCACGGGCAGCGGTACGCTGGCCGCGCAGACGCTTCCCGTCAGCGCCGGCATGACCCAGAACGTCGCCGCGCTCACTGCATTACCGTTGGACCCGGCCTCGCTGCCGGCCCCGACCACCCGTAACGGCCGCGAGATCTTCGCCAACTTCCGTGAGGGCCTGGCCGCACCACAGTGCGATGCCGAAGCCACCAGCCCACGCTGGCGCAAGCAGTTCTCGCACGCCCCTTCGCGACTGGGCAATGTCGAGGACGACGCGCTGCCGCTGTTCGGCTACGTCGTCGACGAGCTGCGCAGTGCCGGCCTGCCAACCGAATTCGCCCTGATCCCCTTCGTTGAAAGCGGCTACCGCCCCGGCGCTCGCAACGCCAGCGGCCCGGCCGGGCTGTGGCAGTTCATCGCCACCACCGCGCGCAACCACCGCGTGCCGATGGAGAAGGGCTATGACGGCCGCCTGTCGGCGGTGGATTCCACCCGCGCCGCGGTGCGCTACCTGAAGACCCTGCACGGCATGTTTGCCGGTGACTGGCAGCTGGCGGTGATGGCGTACAACGCTGGTGAATACCGCATCCTGCAGTCGCTGCGCCGCGGCGGCATGAACGCACAGAACGCCACCGCTTCCGAACTGCCGGGCCTGTCGCCGATCACCTACGCCTATGTAGAAAAGCTGCACGCACTGGCCTGCGTGCTGGAACAGGCCGAGAACGAACCCGACCTGATGGCGGCGCTGGACCGGCAGGTACCGATCCTGAAGGGCCACACCCTGCCAGCCAACACCACCCTGGCGGCCTGGTCGGCGCAGAACGCGCTGGACCCGGCCCGCATCGCCCGCCTCAACCCCGCCCTGACCAGCTCGCGCTCCGGTACCCGGGTGTTGGCACCGGCTGCGGCCATGGGCAGCGTGGAGAGCGACAACAGCGACAGCGTGCTGGTAGCCACCCGCGACGCGGCACCTGCCGCAGCGACGCCCGTCGCCAGCCGCCGTCCTGCTGCTCCCTCGCGCGCGGTCGCCTCGCCAAACACTGGCAGCCGCCACACCGTCCGCAGCGGCGAATCGGCCTGGACCATCGCCCGCCGCTACGGCATTTCGGTGAAGACCCTGCTCTCGTCCAACAACCTGGATGCCAGCGCGGTGCTGAAGCCGGGCATGGTGCTGCGTTACGACGAGGCGCGCTGAGCCATAGCTGCCACAGCAGAACGAAAGCAGAAGCCCGGCCAATAGCCGGGCTTCTGCGCTTGATGTAGTGCCGAGCCATGCTCGGCAGGGGCTTCAGCGCTGATCTTTCCGCTTGTGGGAGCGGCGTAAGCCGCGAAGCTGATGATCCATCCGATTGCGCGGATACCGGCGATTCCATTGCTGTCGGCTTCGCGGCTTATGCCACTCCTACAAAAGCTGGAGATTGTCGGTAATGCCCCTGCCGAGCATGGCTCGGCACTACAGATGCTGCTGGCTGTATCGGCAATGCCCTGCCGAGCATGGCTCGGCACTACCGGGTGCTGCTGGCTGTATTGGCAACGCCCTCTGCCGAGCATGGCTCGGCACTACATAAGAAAAAGCCCGGCTTTCGCCGGGCTTTTTGTTTGTTGATGCTCAGGTGCTCAGAGCTGGGATTCCTGCACCTGCACCTTGTAGCGCTTGCGCATGCCGTCGACATAGGTCTTGGCTGCGGCTGCGCCGTCGATCTGGCTCAGCTGGTCCTTGAGCATGGCCTGCTGCGCTTCCGGCACTTCGGCCGGGTTGCCCGGCGTCACCTTGGTGACCGCGAACACGGCATAGCGGCCCGGCTCCATCTCGACCTTGCCATAGCTCGGCTTGTCGCCGACCGGAGCCGCGGCAGTGAACGCAGCGCGGTTGGCTTCAACGGTCGGCATCGGCGCGGTGCGCGGCAGGCCCGGCATCGGCAGCAGCTGCAGCTGCTCGCTGCCAGCCAATGCCTGCAGGGTCTGGCCGGCATTCAACTTGGCCAGCAACGCGTCCGCAGCCTTCTTCGAGGCTTCTTCGGAACGGTGCGCACGTACCGCGGCAATCACCTGCTCACGCGCCTGCGCAAGCGGAATCGCCTGCTCCGGGGTGTGTGCGGTAACGCGGACCATGACCGTGTGGTTCGGAGCCAGTTCGATCGGGTCGCTGACCGTACCGTCTTCCTTCAAGGTATCGGAGAACACAGCCTTCAGCACGGCCGGATTGGCAGCGATGCCGCTGGCGGTGGCGCGGTTGAACGGGCCCAGGGTCTGCACCGGCAGGCCAACTTCCTTGGCTGCGCCACCCAGCTCGGTCGGGTTCTTGTAAACCAGATCGACCAGGCGACCGCTCAGCTCATTGAATGCCTTCTCGGTATCTGCCTGCAGCTGCTCGGCAGCCAACTGGTCACGCACTTCCTCGAACGGACGGCCTTCGCCACCCTTGATCTCGCGCAGCTTCAACACGTGGTAGCCGAACTCGGTCTTGACCGGGCCGACCACATCACCGGCCTTCATCGCGAACAGCGCGTCTTCGAACGGCTTGACCATCACGCCCTTCTCAACCCAGCCCAAGTCGCCACCGGAATCCTTGGAGCCCGGATCTTCCGAGTTGGCCTTGGCCAGCGCGGCGAAATCGGCACCCGGCTGCTTGGCCTCCGCGGCCAGCTTGGCTGCCTTGGCTTCGGCAGCCTTTTCATCGCTGCCCTTGGCAATCAGGATGTGCGAAGCCAGACGCTGGTCGGCGCTGACAAAACGCGCCTTCTCGTCTTCATAGCGCTGACGCAGCGTGGCTTCGTCAGCCGCCGTCGCGGCCGGCATGCTCGCAGCATTGAGCTCGACGTACTCGATGGTGACGCTTTCCGGCTGACGGAAGTCCTTCGGATGCGCCTTGTACCACTGGTCGATCTCGGCGTCCGTGACCGCTGCAGTATCAGGCGCAACGACCGGCAACAATGCGAATTCCACGTCGCGGGTTTCGCCCAACAGCTTCAGCAGACGCTCGCTTTCGCCCTTGGTGGTGAAGCCCGATTGGGCCAGTGCCGAAGGAATGATCGACTGCTGCAGGCTAGAGCGCACCAGCTGTTCGAACATCGCCGGCGTACGCGGCGGCATGCTCTGGGCAAGCGCCAGGCGGTACTGGTCCGGATCGAACTTGCCATCCTTCTGGAAGCCTGGAATCGCCGCGATGTAGTCGCGCACGGCCTTGTCGCCGATGACGATATGCGCGTCTTCGGCAGCCAGACGCACAACCTGCTCGTCGATCAGCTGATCGAGCACGAGGCGCTTGTTCTCGGCGGTTTCAAATTCGCGCGGGTCGAAGTTGTCGCCCTGCTGCTCACGCGCCTGCATGCGCGCCTGCTCAAAACGGGTACGGAAGTCCTCGACGCTGACTTCATGGTGGTTCCAAAGGAACGACATCGGCCACCATGACGGTGCCGAGGTCCACCACGACGGCGGCGCCGACACTTTGGCAACGTTCTGTGCGCCGACGCCACCGAGGTAGCTGTTGTCGATCACAAACAGGAACGGGATCATCAACAGGCCCATGATCACCGTAACGATCCAGCCTGAGGTCTTGTCGCGAAGTTTCTGCAGCATGGGCAAATCGAGGCCTGAGTGGCGAGCCCGGCAGTTTAACCCGCTTCCTGCCCCGCGCCCAACTCGGCCGCTGCCAATAGCGGGGCAAAAAAAAGCCCCCGGCTTGCGCCGAGGGCTTTGAGACATCTGGCGGAGCGGACGGGACTCGAACCCGCGACCTCCGGCGTGACAGGCCAGCATTCTAACCAACTGAACTACCGCTCCACACTTTCAAACTGTACTGCAATGCTTAACTTGGTGGGTGCTGAGGGTTTCGAACCCCCGACCCTCTCCGTGTAAGGGAGACGCTCTACCGCTGAGCTAAGCACCCCAGCTGAGCCGCTTAGTTTACAGCGTCTTTCAGAGCTTTACCAGCCTTGAAGGCAGGATTTTTTGCAGCGGCGATTTTGATCTCTTCGCCGGTCTTCGGGTTACGGCCGGTGCGCGCAGCGCGCTCACGAACCTGGAACGTACCGAAGCCCACCAGAGTCACGGCATCACCCTTCTTCAGGGCCTTGGTGATCTCGGCGATGACGGCATCAACCGCACGGCCAGCTTCAGCCTTGGTCAGGTCAGCAGCACCGGCAACGCCATCGATCAATTCGGTCTTGTTCATTCTGTAAAACTCCCTTTGCGGTAATCCGCGGAATTATTGAGTGGCACCCGTACGTCCCCAAGACGCACGACTGCCGAAGAACCTGCAAACACGCCGACAAAAAAACACTGCCGCGTGAGTCGCACTTTTATACCAGCGCCCCCCTACCCGCGCAAGCTGAAAAGCCTTTAATGACGCGGGTTTTGAGGGGTTTTACGTTCACATTTCAGTGCTTGACGCGGGCCGTCGGAGCTGCCTTCGCCTTGCCGCGAACTGCGACACGCTGCGCACTTTTGCCGACTTTCTTCGGCCTCAGCGGCGTTGCCAATGCGATATCCAGCACTTCGTCGATCCACTTCACCGGCACGATGGTCAGGTCGCGGGTGACATTGGCCGGGATGTCCACCAGGTCCTTGCGGTTCTCTTCGGGAATCACCACGGTGCGGATGCCGCCGCGCAGCGCGGCCAGCAGCTTCTCCTTCAGGCCACCAATTGCGGTAACGCGACCACGCAGAGTGATCTCACCGGTCATCGCCACTTCGGCCTTGACAGGCACCTTGGTCAGCGTGGACACCAGCGAAGTCACCATCGCGATGCCGGCGCTCGGGCCATCCTTCGGCGTCGCGCCATCGGGCACGTGCAGGTGGACATCGTGTTTCTGCAGGAAATCCACGTCGATGCCGAGTGCTTCGGCACGTGCACGCACCACCGACAAGGCGGCCGTGGCCGATTCCTTCATCACGTTGCCAAGCTGGCCGGTGAGCGTGACCGCGCCCTTGCCCGGGATCAGCGTCGACTCGACCTGCAGCAGCTCGCCGCCGACTTCGGTCCAGGCCAGGCCGGTGACCAGGCCGATCTCGTTTTCTTCCTCGGCACGGCCGAAGTCGAAGCGCTGCACGCCCAGGTACTTGTCCAGGTTCTTCGCGTCGACCACCACCAGCGCCTTCAGCTTCTTGGCCGACTTCTTGGCAGCAGCCTTCTTCACCGGCTGCGGACCAGCGAGGGCGATTTCCTTCACTACCTTGCGGCAGATCTTGGCGATTTCGCGCTCGAGGTTACGCACACCGGATTCGCGCGTGTAATAGCGCACGATGCCGCGGATGGCATCTTCTTCGATCGCCAGCTCTTCCGCCGTCAGGCCATTGGCCTTGAGCTGCTTGCTGAGCAGGTAGCGGGTGGCGATGTTGAGCTTCTCGTCTTCGGTATAACCCGGGATGCGGATCACTTCCATGCGGTCCAGCAGCGGACCGGGGATATTCAACGAATTGGAGGTAGCCACGAACATCACTTCGCTCAGGTCCAGGTCGACCTCGAGGTAGTGATCGTTGAAGGCGTTGTTCTGTTCCGGGTCCAGCACTTCAAGCAGTGCCGAAGACGGATCGCCGCGGAAATCCATCGACATCTTGTCGATCTCATCCAGCACGAACAGCGGGTTCTTGCTGCCGACCTTGTTGAGGTTCTGCACGATGCGGCCCGGCATCGAACCAACATAGGTACGGCGATGGCCACGGATCTCGGCCTCGTCGCGCACGCCACCCAGGCTCATGCGCACGAACTTGCGGTTGGTGGCCTTGGCGATGGACTGACCCAGCGAGGTCTTGCCCACGCCCGGCGGACCGACCAGGCACAGGATCGGGCCCTTCATCTGCTTCACCCGCGCCTGCACTGCTAGGTATTCAAGGATGCGATCCTTGACCTTGTCCAGGCCGTAATGGTCGGCATCCAGCGTGTCCTGCGCGACCTTCAGATCCTTGCGGACCTTGGTGCGCTTCTTCCACGGCACGCCCAGCAGCCATTCCAGATAATTGCGCACCACCGCGGCTTCGGCCGACATCGGTGACATCTGCTTGAGCTTGTTGAGCTCGCTCTTGGCCTTGGTCTCGACCGGCTTGGGCATGCCGGCTTCGGCGATCTTGCGCGCCAGCTCTTCCATCTCACCCGGCGCTTCATCCAGGTCACCCAGTTCTTTCTGGATGGCCTTCATCTGCTCGTTGAGGTAGTACTCGCGCTGGCTCTTCTCCATCTGCGATTTGACACGGCCGCGGATGCGCTTCTCCAGCTGCTGCACGTCGATCTCGCCGTCGACCAAGCCGACCAGCATTTCCAGGCGGTCGCCGACCTGCAGGGTTTCCAGCAGCTTCTGCTTGTCGGCCAGGCGCACACCGATGTGCGCGGCGATGGTATCGGCCAGGCGCGTTGGTTCTTCGATGCCGGCCAGGGTCTGCAACAGCTCCGGCGGCAGCTTGCGGTTGGTCTTGACGTACTGCTCGAACAGCGACATCAGCGAACGGGCAATCGCCTCGATCTCACGCGGCTCGCGCGATTCGTCCGATTCGATTTCCACGCCATGGCCCTGCAGCGAGCCGTCCTGCTCATGGACCTTGTCCACGGCAACGCGCGACAGGCCTTCGACCAGCACCTTGATGGTGCCGTCGGGCAGCTTCAGCAATTGCAGTACCTGCGCCAGGGTGCCGACGGTGTACAGGTCGGCAGCCGCCGGGTCGTCGGTTTCGGCAGACTTCTGCGCAAGCAGCAGGATGCGCTTGTCGGCCTCCATCGCGCGCTCCAGCGCCTGCATGGACTTGTCGCGGCCCACGAACAGGGGGATGACCATGTGCGGGAACACCACCACGTCGCGTAGCGGCAGGACCGGCAGGTCGAGGACTTCGAGTTGGGACTGGGCCATGGGGGCTCCGAGATTCGGTGGAGGCTAAATAAAAAAGCCGATGGCCCCGTTATGGGGCCATCGGCGAGGTGTTGCAAGAGCTGTCGAAAGCTGAACGTGAGCGGCGCAACCGCCTATTCACCTCAGTTCGCCCGGGTTCACTCGCCTGAGGCGGTTTTGACCGGTTCCGGCGGCGCCTGGTAGACGATGTACGGCTCGGATTTGTTCTCGATGACCGATTCGTCCACGACCACCTTGCTGACGTTTTCCTGCGAGGGCAGCTCGTACATGGTGTCCAGCAGTACCGACTCGACGATGGTGCGCAGGCCACGGGCGCCGGTCTTGCGCTTCAGCGCCTTCTTGGCGATGGCCGACAGCGCATCGGGGCGGAACTCCAGCTCCACGTTCTCCATCTCGAACAGCTTCTTGAACTGCTTGGTGATGGCGTTCTTGGGCTCGGTCAGGATCTGGATCAGGGCCGCTTCGTCCAGCTCTTCCAGGGTCGCGACCACCGGCAGGCGGCCAACGAATTCCGGGATCAGGCCGAACTTGATCAGGTCTTCCGGCTCGACTTCAGCCAGCACCTTGCCCACTTCCTGCTTGCGCTCGGCGCTCTTCACCTTGGCACCAAAACCGATGCTGCTGGTATCGGTGGAACGGGCCTGGATCACCTTGTCCAGGCCAGCGAACGCGCCGCCGCAGATGAACAGGATGTTCTTGGTGTCGACCTGCAGGAACTCCTGCTGCGGGTGCTTGCGGCCGCCCTGCGGCGGAACGCTGGCCACGGTGCCTTCGATCAGCTTCAGCAGGGCCTGCTGTACGCCTTCGCCGGACACATCGCGGGTGATCGACGGGTTCTCGCTCTTGCGCGAGATCTTGTCGATTTCATCGATGTAGACGATGCCCTGCTGTGCCTTCTCGACGTCGTAGTCGCACTTCTGCAGCAGCTTCTGGATGATGTTTTCCACGTCCTCGCCCACGTAACCGGCTTCGGTCAGGGTGGTCGCATCGGCCATGGTGAACGGCACGTTGAGCAGGCGCGCCAGCGTTTCGGCCAGCAGCGTCTTGCCCGAACCGGTCGGGCCGACCAGCAGGATGTTGGACTTGGACAGCTCGACGTCGTCGCTCTTGGAACGACTCTCGATGCGTTTGTAGTGGTTGTACACCGCAACCGCCAGCGTGCGCTTGGCGCGGTTCTGGCCAATCACGTACTGGTCGAGCACCTCGAGGATCTCGCGCGGCTTGGGCAGCGAACTGCGCGCCGACTGCGCCTTTTCCTCAAGTTCCTCACGGATGATGTCGTTGCACAGCTCCACGCATTCATCACAGATGAATACGCTCGGGCCTGCGATCAGCTTACGAACTTCGTGCTGACTCTTGCCGCAGAACGAGCAGTACAGAATCTTGCCGCTGCTGTCCCCGGTACGACCTTGCCGGTCTTCGCTCATGCTTCGCTTACCCAGTTGCTTCCCCCTCTGAACAGGGGGTTCAATTTCGAGAATAGCACAGGGCCGGAAGGACACCAGTCCGGTTCCGACCCTGCAAAATCAGGCCGATTTTCTGGCCGTTCAACGCATCAGGAGGCCTGGATGCTCTCTTCCGGACGGCGCTCCAGCACCTGGTCCACCAAGCCGTAAGCCGCAGCTTCGGCCGCGCTCTTGAAGTTGTCACGCTCGGTGTCGCGGGCGATGGTCTCCAGGTCCTGCCCGGTGTGCTTGGCCAGCACTTCGTTCAGGCGCGAACGCAGGGTCAGGATTTCACGGGCGTGGATGTCGATGTCCGTGGCCTGGCCCTGGTAGCCGCCGAGCGGCTGGTGGATCATCACGCGTGAGTTCGGCAGCGCGAAGCGCTTGCCCGGCGCACCGGCAGCCAGCAGCAGCGCGCCCATCGAGGCGGCCTGGCCGATGCAGGTGGTGCTGACGTCCGGCTTGATGTACTGCATGGTGTCGTAGATCGCCATGCCAGCCGTGACCACGCCGCCCGGCGAGTTGATGTAGATGCTGATTTCCTTCTCGGGGTTTTCCGACTCAAGGAACAGCAGCTGCGCGACCACAACGTTCGCCATGTGGTCGTCGATCGGACCGACCAGGAAAATCAGGCGCTCTTTGAGCAGGCGCGAATAGATATCGTAGGCGCGCTCGCCGCGGCTGGTCTGTTCGACCACCATCGGAACCATGTTCAGAGCTTTGGTTCGGTTGTCCATTACGTGAGGCACCTATTTTGGGAGGGAACTCCCCGCGCCGTGGCGCGGGGATGAAACACCGCCAGCTTACTGGCGGATGGCTTCCTGGAACGTCAAGGCCTGCTCGGTGTGCTGGGCACGCTCGGCGATCCAGTCGATGACCTGCTCTTCCATCACACGGTTCTGCAGACCCGACATAAGCTGGGGATCATTGCGGTACATCTCAATGACCTGCTCCGGCTCTTCGTAGGTCGAAGCGATCAGGCGCATGGTTTCGTTCAGGCGCTTCGGGTCCAGGCGCAGCTCGTTCTTGCGGGCCACTTCACCAACCAGCAGGCCGACCAGCACGCGCTTGGAAGCGGCGTCCTTGAAGCCTTCGTGGGCATCGGCCGGCACTTCGCCCGGGTTGCCGCCCTGGCGACGGATGGCATCGATCTGCTGGGCCAGCATCGAGCGGGCTTCACCCTCGACCAGGCGCGGCGGCAGCTCGACCGAGGAATAGGCGGCAATCAGCTGCTCGCCCACTTCGCGGCGCAGGCGGTTCATCAGCGCGCCCTTGAGCTCGCGCTCCAGGTTGGAACGGATGTCGGCGCGGAACTGCTCCACGTCGCCGTTCTTCACGCCGAAGCTCTTGATGAAGGCGGTGTCGACTTCCGGCATGTCCTGCTCGGAGACTTCAACGGCCTTGACGGTGACCTGCACGGTCTTGCCCGCCAGTGCCGGCACGCGCCAGTCAGCCGGGAACTCGACGTCCAGGGTCTTTTCTTCACCCTTGGCCAGGCCGACCAGGCCCTTTTCGATCTGCTCGAACATCATGCCCTGGCCGATGATGATGGTGCCCTTCTCGACACCCTCAGCCGGCAGACGCTCGTCGCCAGCCTGCGACCAGGTTTCCAGGCCGACCAGATCGCCTTCCTGGGCGCCGCGTGCAACCGGCTTCCAGGTGCGACGCTGGGCACGCAGGTTCTCGATCATCTGGTCGATGTCGGCATCGCTGATTTCGGCGGTGTGGCGCACGACGGTCAGCTTGGTGACGTCGACGTCGCCGAAGTCCGGGATCAGCTCAACGGTGGCAACGAAGTCGAACTCGCCTTCGCCAGCCTTGTCGATGCGCGGGTTACCGGCAATGCGCAGCTCGTGCTGGCGCAGGGCGGCGTCAAAGGTCTCGCGCAGCAGGCCGTCCAGCGCCTCGGCGCGCACCTGCGGGCCAAAACGCTGTTCGATCACCTTGGCCGGCACCTTGCCCGGACGGAAACCCTTGATGCGCGCGGTGCGCGCGATTTCGCCCAGACGGCCGCTGATATGCCCCTGCAGACGCTCTTCCGGCAGCGAGAAGCTCAGGCGGCGTTCCAGATTGCCGGTGGATTCGATCGAAGCTTGCATGTTGACTCCTGCCACCGGCGGCAACCGCCCCGGTTCGATGTGATGGATGAAACGGTTGTAGGGCGCGGTTATGCACCGCAGCCCTTTAGTTTGGCCGATATCGCCCGTGGCCGCCAGCGGGCAGACCCATACAGGTTGTCTGAAAAGGCCCGCAGCGGGCGGAGAACACCACTGACTGGTGCGAAAGGGGGGACTCGAACCCCCACGCCTTGCGGCACTGGAACCTAAATCCAGGGCGTCTACCAATTCCGCCACTTTCGCAATACTGACCCAGCGCAGCATTGTTGCAGGAGCGCCCGCAAAGCGGAAGCCAGCCCCGCCTGCGCATCGCTCCAACAATGAGCGCCTGAACAATGACCGGGCGGCATGCCGCCCTGGCTAAGAAAAAAGCCGCCAGATTTCTCCAGCGGCTTCTTGATTTGGTGGGCTGTCAAGGATTCGAACCTTGGACCTATTGATTAAGAGTCAACTGCTCTACCAACTGAGCTAACAGCCCTGAAACTTCGAGGTGAATTCTACACTACAAGCGTGTTTCATGCACCCGCCCAAAACACCGGGCTTACATAAAAAGAGAAAGCCGCTGGATCGCTCCAACGGCTTTCTTGATTTGGTGGGCTGTCAAGGATTCGAACCTTGGACCTATTGATTAAGAGTCAACTGCTCTACCAACTGAGCTAACAGCCCTGAAAATCAGGAGGCGAATAATGCCCCAATCCGACTTTTATTGCAAGCCCGGATTTCACTCCGAAGCCTTGAAACAGTGGGGTGGCTGAGGGGATTCGAACCCCCGACCACCGGAATCACAATCCGGTACTCTAACCAACTGAGCTACAGCCACCACTGAAACCTTGCTTACCTACCGCTTGCACCTGATGGCGCGCCCGACAGGAATCGAACCTGTAACCGCCGGCTTAGAAGGCCGGTGCTCTATCCAGTTGAGCTACGGGCGCTCTGACCGGATTGTCGCACTCCAACACGCGCTTGGTGCGTTGGATGGTCGGGGTAGAGGGATTCGAACCCCCGACATCCTGCTCCCAAAGCAGGCGCGCTACCAGACTGCGCTATACCCCGGCGGTGAATCCTTCCAATGCCCCGGAAAGGTCGGCTATTGTGGGAAAAACGCGCCTACCTGTCAACGGTAAATTTCATTTTGTTTGAATTGGGTATGCTGGCGTTCGATTCCCGCCCATTTCATAGCAACGGAGCATTGCATGCGCAGCGGCAACCCTGCCCTTTCCGATACAACCTTCCTCGACCTTGGCAGCGGCAGCGTGGTGTCGCGCGGCGCCGATGCGATGAGCATCAACGGCACCGTCAACAAGACCGGCATCCTGTTGCTGCTGGCCGCACTGACTGCCGCGTTCGCATGGAACGGCACCCTCAGTGACAGCGGCGAGCTGCTGCCTGCCGCCAAACTCTACATGTGGGGCGGCCTGATCGTCGGCTTCATCCTCTCGATGGTGACCATCTTCAAGAAGACCTGGGCACCGGTCAGCGCGCCACTGTACGCACTGGCGGAAGGCCTGTTCCTGGGTTCGATCTCGGCCATCTACGAAGCACGCTTCAACGGCATCGTGTTCCAGGCGGTGATCCTCACGTTCGGCACCTTGTTCGCGCTGCTGTTCGCCTACCGCAGCGGTCTGATCAAGGCCACCGAGAACTTCAAGCTGGGCGTGGTCGCCGCTACCGGCGGCATCGCCCTGGTGTACCTGGCGACGATCGTGCTGGGCCTGTTCAACATCAACATCCCCTTCATCCATGAGTCCGGCCTGATCGGCATCGGCTTCAGCCTGTTCGTGGTGGTGATCGCCGCACTGAACCTGGTGCTGGATTTCGACTTCATCGAAAGCGGCGTGGAAGCCGGCGCACCGAAGTACATGGAGTGGTACGGCGCGTTTGGTCTGATGGTCACCCTGGTGTGGCTGTACATCGAGTTCCTGCGCCTGCTGTCGAAGCTGCAGTCGCGCAACTGAGGTTGCTGCAGGTTGTTTGCGAAGGGCGCCCAATGGGCGCCCTTTGTTTTGTAGTGCCGAGCCAAGCGGGGCCTTGGGGTGTCCGCTAGCAAACCATCCGCGGCAATGGCGTTACCGATAGAAAACCTGCCGAGCATGGCTCGGCACTACATCAACAAAAACGGAGCGCTTTCGCGCTCCGTTTCTGTACCAGTAGCTACCGCAGCTGCAATCAGAGGCGGCTGGCGATGGCCTGGGCGAAGCCCATGGTGGAGCCGTTGCCGCCCAGGTCGCCGGTCAGCGAATCCTTGGCTTCCATCGTGGCAACGATGGCCTTGCGCAGGCGCTCGGCGTTTTCCGGCTGACCGACATGGTCCAGCATCTGTGCAGCGCCCAGCAGCAGGGCGACCGGGTTGGCCTTGCCCTGACCGGCGATATCCGGAGCGGTGCCGTGCACGGCTTCGAAGATGGCCGCATCAACGCCGATGTTGGCACCCGGGGCCAGGCCCAGGCCGCCGACCAGACCAGCACACAGGTCGGAGATGATGTCGCCGAACAGGTTGGTGGTGACGATGATGTCGAACTGCTCCGGACGCATCACCAGCTGCATGCAGGCGTTGTCGACGATCATTTCCTGGAACTCGATCTCCGGGTACTTAGCGGCGACTTCGCGCGCCACGTCCAGGAACAGGCCCGAGGTCGACTTGATGATGTTGGCCTTGTGCACGGCGGTGACCTTCTTGCGGCCGGTGCTCTTGGCCAGCTCGAAGGCGTAGCGCACGATGCGCTCGGAGCCCTTGCGGGTGATGCGGGTGCCGGAGAACGCGGTCTCGCCGTCGGCCGACACTTCCTGGCCTTCGGCCAGGTAGGCGCCTTCGGTGTTCTCACGCACCGTGATCATGTTGATGTTCTCGTAGCGCGACTTGGTGTTCGGGAACGAGATGGCCGGGCGCACGTTGGCGTACAGGTCGAACTGGCGACGCAGGGCAACGTTGATCGAGCTGAAACCGCCACCGACCGGCGTGGTCAGCGGGCTCTTCAGGGCGACCTTGTTCTTCTTGATCGACTCCAGGGTGGAAGCCGGGATCAGCTCACCATGCTTTTCCAGCGCGGCCAGGCCGGCGTCGGCGAACTCATAGCTCAGGCCAGCGCCCAGCTTGTCCAGCACGAACAGGGTGGCGTCCATGATTTCCGGGCCGATGCCATCGCCGCGGATGACGGTGATTGTCTGCGTCATTTCTAGGTATTCCGAACAGGGAGGAGGAATGCGCCATCCGGCTGCCCGGAACCCGGCGCGATTGAAAAGGTTTCAACTGTCAATTATGCCTGATCAGCCGCGCCAGCCCCAACTGGACGAAGGTCTGGGGTTCAGCTGTGCTCGTGCCCGGCCGGCGCCGCGGCCTCCCCGTTCTCCAGTTGGTCGAGGAAATCCACCGCCCGCCGCAGGTGCGGGATGACGATGGAACCACCCACCACCAGGCCGACCGAGAAGGTCTCGAAGAATTCCTCGCGGCTGACCCCGGCCTCCTTGCACTGGGCCACGTGGTAGCTGATGCAGTCATCGCAGCGCAGCACCATCGAGGCGACCAGGCCCAGCAGCTCCTTGGTCTTCACATCCAGCGCGCCGGCCTGGTAGGTCTGGGTATCGAGCGCGAAGAAGCGCCGCACCACCTGGTTGGGCTCGGCCAGGATGCGCTGGTTCATGCGCTGGCGGAATTCGGTGAATTCGGCCAGGCGGTCCTTTTCGTTGTCCGCGCTCATGCGCCCTGCCCGGCCAGCAGCGGCTCCAGCTTGCCTTCGCGGTGCAGCGCGATCATGTCGTCGTAGCCGCCCACATGAACGTCGCCGACGAAGATCTGCGGCACGCTGGTGCGCTTGGTCAGCGTCATCATCTTCTCGCGCGCGGCCGGGTCAAGATCAATCCGGACCTCGGTCCAGGACTGGTTCTTGCTCTTCAGGAAATTCTTGGCCGCTACGCAATACGGGCAGACGGCGGTGGAGTAGATGGTGATCTCCGGCGCACCGGTGCTGGATGAGGTTGTCACAACGAAACTCCTGGGTGGAAACATTGTCTATATATGGTACCGGTCGCGCGGATTAACGATGCCACCGACAGAACACAGCGGGTTAACCTGTGCTTCACACCCGCACCCCGCTTCCCCGTCATCCTCCGCCTTGCCACTACCCGGAGTCACCGCTTGCGCAACCTGCTGCTTGCCACCGCCATAACGCTGGCCCTGGCCACCCCGCTGTCCCGTGCCGATGAAAGCAAACTGCCCGATATCGGTTCGTCGGCGGGCGAGCTGCTGACCCCGGCACGGCAGGCGGAGTACGGCGGCATGATGCTGCGCGAACTGCGCAACTACGGCTACCTGCTGGACGACCCGCTGGTGGCCGACTGGCTCACGACCATGGGCACCCGGCTTGGCTCCAACAGTGCCCAGCCGCAGCAGAAGTACACGTTCTTCATGATGAAGGACCGGCAGATCAATGCGTTTGCCACATTGGGCGGCTACATCGGCATGAACGCCGGCCTGGTCCTGACCGCCGAGCGCGAGGACGAGGTGGCCGCGGTGCTGTCGCACGAAATCGCCCACGTCACCCAGCAGCATGTGCTGCGCGGGGTGGAACGTGCCCAGCGCGACCAGATCCCGATCCTGCTCGGCATGCTGGCGGCGGTGGTCGCCGCGCAGCAGGCCGGCGGCAACTCCTCCGGCGACGCCACCATGGCCGCGATCACCTCCGGCATGGGGCTGATGCAGCAGCGCCAGATCAACTTCACCCGCTCCAACGAGTCGGAGGCCGACCGCCTCGGCATCCGCACCCTGGCCCGCAGCGGCTATGACGTGGACGCCATGGCCGGCTTCTTCGAGCGCATGTCGGCAGCGATGCGCGGCAACGAAGGCGGCTATTCCACGCCGGATTTCCTGCGTACCCACCCGGTCAACATCACCCGCATCAGCGAAGCCAAGGCGCGCGCCGAGCAGATGAAGAAGGACACTGTCCTGTTGACCACCCAGACCCCGACCGGGGTCCTGCAGGAGCGGGTCAATCCGTCAGTGCCCGATACCAGCAGCCCGCTGGGTGGCGGCAATCCGCTGCTGCCAGCCGGCCTGCAGCTGTCCCTGCCCGACAACAGCCTGCCACGTGGCGCCACCGGCCAGTTCGACTGGGCCCGCGAACGCCTGCGCGTGCTCAGTGCGCCAACCCCGTCGGAACTGGTGCGCGAATACGAAGGCCTCAAACGCAGCCAGAAGAATGGCCTCACCGACGCGCAACGCTATGGCGTGGCCATCGCCAGGCTGCGTGACGGCGGCGCCGGCGGCGTTGCCCAGGCCCTGCCGGAGCTGCTGCAGCTGCTGCAGGAATACCCGGGCAACCTGTGGATCAACCTGGCCGTGGGCGAGGCCGAATCACGCAGCGGTCGCCATGAAGACGCCAACCAGCGCTTCGATGCCCTGCTCAAGCGCCTGCCACAGAGCCGCCCGGTGGCCCTGACCTATGCGCAGGTGCTCAATGAGCAGGGTGGCGTCGCCGCCGGCCAGCGCGCGCAGGCCATGCTGCGGCCACTGCTGGCCCGTTCCAGCGACGACCCGGTGTTCCAGGCCACCTTCGCCCGCGCCAGCGAACTGGCCGGCGACAGCACCCGCGCCAGCGAGGGGTATGCCGAGGCTGCGTACCTGAATGGACGGCCGGAACAGGCGTTGATCCAATTCCAGGCCCTGCTCAAGCAACCCGGGCTGGACTACGTGAGCCGCGCACGGGTGGATGCCCGCATCGAGTCGATCATGCCGACTGTGCTGGAAATGCGCCGGCTCGGCGTGCAGGACCCGGAAATGTCACGAAAGTGAACCTGCCAGCGACATTTCCGGGGTTTAGCCTCCACCAATGTCACAAACCCGTCATCAAACCGTAGTCTACTGAGCACATCCCTTATTGATGGGCATTCCGGTAGGCGCCACGTGCAGAAACGTATCCTGATTGTCGATGACGAACCCGCGATCCGTGACATGGTCGCCTTCGCCCTGCGCAAGGGTGAGTACGACCCGGTCCATGCCGGCGACGCACTCGAAGCGCAGACCGCCATTGCCGACCGGGTACCGGACATGATCCTGCTGGACTGGATGCTGCCCGGCACCAGCGGCCTGGAACTCGCCCGCCGCTGGCGCAAGGAAGTCCTCACCCGCGATGTGCCGATCATCATGCTCACCGCACGCGGTGAAGAAAATGATCGCGTCGGCGGCCTGGAAGCCGGCGTCGACGACTATGTGGTCAAGCCGTTCTCGGCGCGCGAACTGCTGGCACGCATCCGTGCAGTGATGCGTCGCACCCGCGACGATGACGAAGACGGCAGCGTCGGCGTTGGCAACATCCGCATCGATGGCGCCGCCCACCGCGTCTTCGCCGGCGATGTACCGGTGCCGATCGGTCCCACCGAATACCGCCTGCTGCATTTCTTCATGACCCACCCGGAGCGCGTCTACACCCGCTCGCAGCTGCTCGACCATGTCTGGGGCGGCAGCGTGTATGTGGAAGAACGCACCATCGACGTGCATATCCGCCGCCTGCGCAAGACGCTGGAACCCTTTGGTGCCGAGAACATGGTGCAGACCGTGCGCGGCGCCGGCTATCGCTTCTCCGCCGCCACCTGAACCGCGGCGGCCACGCGGTCGCAGGCGATGCTATAACCCGGGACACCCCCGACGGATCCACCCAGTACCACCGAGAGCGCAATGCCCCGCCAATTCCGATCTGCCTGGTTGAAGACGCTGGCCACCGTGGCCGCGTTGTTGTTGCTGGCATGGGGGCTGGGGGCGTTGCTGGGCCATCCCGCCCTGAGCGTGGCGATCACCGCCATGGCAATCCTGACCTGGCACTACTGGCGCCTGCGCCAGTTGCTGTTGCGGCTGACCGCCCGCCAGCGCTGGGACACGCCGCAAGGCGTGGGCGTCTGGAACGAGCTGGACCGCCTGCTGTCACGCAACCAGCAGGAAATGCGCGCGCGCAAGCGCCGTCTGGTCGAAATGCTGCGCAGCTACCGCGCCGCCGCCGCCGCGCTGCCCGATGCGGTGGTGGTGGTCGACCGCAACACCCAGCGCGTGCAGTGGTTCAACGAAGCCGCGACTGCCCTGCTCGGCCTGCAGCATCCGGCCGACATGGAGGCTGCGCTGGTGCCCCGCCTGCAGCCGCTGCCGTTGGCCCATTGGCTGGCCGGTGGCCGCAATGCCGAACCGATCCTGGATGCGAATTCGCCGGTCGATCCGGCCATCCGCCTGCATATGCGCCTGATCCCCTACTCGGATCACCATTGGCTGCTGGTCGCGCGTGACGTGACCAAGCTGCTGCACCTGGAACAGGTGCGCCGCGACTTTGTTGCCAATGTCTCGCACGAGCTGCGCACGCCGCTGACCGTGGTACACGGCTACCTGGACATGATGGACCCGGAGGATTTCCCCGATACCGGGCCGATGCTGTCGGAGATGCGCAAGCAATCGCAGCGCATGGCGCAGCTGGTCGAAGACCTGTTGACCCTGTCACGGCTGGAATCCCAGCAACATACCGAGCTGGAAACGGTGGGCATGACCTCGATGCTGGCATCGCTACGGCGCGAAGCCGAAGCACACAGCCAGGGCCGCCACACCATTGTCGTCGAGGACCTGGCCGGGGTGGATCTGGCAGGCTCGAACAAGGAACTGCACAGCGCCTTCTCCAACCTGCTGACCAATGCCGTGCGCTACACCCCGGCCGGTGGCCGCATCACCTTGACCTTCAGCCGCGAGGGCAATGGCGCGGTACTGGCGGTCACCGACACCGGTTATGGCATCCCGGCCAATCACCTGCCGCGCCTGACCGAGCGCTTCTACCGTGTTTCCAGCAGCCGTTCGCGCGAAAGCGGCGGCACCGGGCTGGGCCTGTCCATCGTCAAACACATTCTTGGCCTGCACCAGGCACGCCTGGAAATCCGCAGCGAAGTCGGCCAGGGCAGCACCTTTGCCTGCCACTTCGACGCCGAGCATGTACGCCCGCGCAATGCATCCCCCTCGCCCTTGTCCATGGAAGACTTTCCGGCATGACTCCTCCTCCGCCCCCCGCCACGCCCGCTGTCGGCACCGATCCCCTGCGTGATCCGTCGCTGTACATCAACCGGGAACTGTCACAGCTGGATTTCAACTTCCGCGTGCTGGCCCAGGCGATGGATGAGCAGGTGCCATTGCTGGAGCGGCTGCGCTTCCTGTGCATCTCCTGCACCAACCTGGACGAGTTCTTCGAGATCCGCGCCGCGGCGGTACGCCATGCGCAGGAATTCGGCCTGCCACCAGCACCGGACGGGATGAGCCCACAGGCCATCCTCAACGCCATCCATGACCGCGCCGCCGAACTGGTGGACCAGCAGTACCGCTGCTGGAACCAGGTGCTGCGTCCGGCCCTGGGCGAGGCCGGCGTCGGCATCCTCGCCAACAAGACCTGGACCCCGCGCCAACGCCGTTGGCTGCGCGCCTACTTCCGCAACGAGATCATGCCGGTGCTGTCGCCGCTCGGCCTGGACCCGTCGCACCCGTTCCCGAAGATCCTCAACAAGTCGCTGAACATCGTCGTCGTGCTGAAGGGCACCGACGCCTTCGGTCGCGCCGGCCATCTGGCACTGGTGCGTGCACCGCGTTCACTGCCGCGCATCATCCAGCTGCCCGAGTCGCTGGGCGGCCCACAGAACTTCGTGCTGCTGTCGGCGGTGTTGTCGGCCTTCGTCGACGAGCTGTTCCCGGGCATGGATGTGCAGGGCGCCTACCAGTTCCGCGTCACCCGCAACTCCGAACTGGTGGTGGACGAGGAAGAAGTGGAGAACCTGGCGCTGGCGCTGCGCGATGAGCTGGTCGACCGCGGCTATCGCCCGGCGGTACGCCTGGAGATCGCCCACGACTGTCCCAAGCCCATCATGCAGACCCTGCTGCAGAATTTCGGCCTGTCCGAAAACGCGGCCTACCGCATCGATGGCCCGGTCAACCTCAACCGCGTCATCCAGGTGTATGACCTGTTGCAGCGCGCGGACCTGAAGTACCCGCCGATGACCCCGCGCGTGTTCAAGTCGCCCGAGGGCATCTTCGAGACCGCCGCACAGGGCGACGTACTGCTGCACCATCCGTTTGATTCCTTCAGCACCGTGCTGGAGCTGATCCGCGAGGCCGCGGTCGATCCCAACGTACTGGCGATCAAGCAGACGTTGTACCGCACCGGCAAGGACTCGGGCATCGTCGAGGCGCTGATCCTGGCCGCGCGCAACGGCAAGGACGTCACCGTCGTGGTCGAACTGCGCGCGCGCTTCGATGAAGAAGCCAACCTCGGCCTGGCTGACCGCCTGCAGGATGCCGGCGTGCAGGTCGTCTACGGCGTGGTCGGCTACAAGACCCACGCCAAGATGCTGCTGATCGTGCGCCGCGAGGGCCGCAAGCTGCGCCGCTACGTGCACCTGGGCACCGGCAACTACCACAGCGGCACCGCCCGCGCGTATACCGACCTGAGCCTGATCACTGCCGACGCCGACATTGGCAACGATGTGCACCTGCTGTTCCAGCAGCTCTCCGGGCTGGCCCCGAAGATGAAGCTCAAGTGCCTGCTGCAATCGCCCTTCACCCTGCACACTGGCCTGATCAAGCGCATCGAGCGCGAGACCAAGCTGGCATTGGAGGGCAAGCCGGCACGCATCATCGCCAAGATGAACGCCCTCAACGAGGCGCAGGTGATCCGCGCCCTGTACGCAGCCTCGCAGGCTGGCGTGCAGATTGACCTGATCGTGCGCGGCGCCTGCACCCTGCGCCCCGGCGTGGAAGGCGTATCGGACAACATCCGCGTGCGTTCGATTGTTGGGCGCTTCCTCGAACACAGTCGCGTCTACTGGTTCGGCAACAACGGCGCGCCCGAGCTGTACTGCGCCAGCGCCGACTGGCTGGAGCGCAACCTGCTGCGACGCGTGGAAACCTGCTTCCCGATCCTGGATACCGATCTGTCCCGGCGCATCTACCGCGAAGTGCTGCAGAACTACCTGGACGACAACCTCAATGCCTGGGACCTGCAGGAAGACGGCCGCTACATCAAGAGCACGCCCGCGCCTGGCCAGCCGCCACATTCGGCGCAGCAGGCATTGATGGAAGGGCTGTAACCAGCAGCTACCGGGAACAAGTGACAGGAACCAGTGCAACAGCGGGCATCCGCCCGCTTTCACTGGTTCCTACGTGGGCGACCGTTAGCGTCTGGGCCACCTGTCGCAGACCGCGTCGCCACTGGTTCCCGGATCCCACATCTATGTCCCTGGTTACTTCATCCGCTACCATTCCGTCATGCCCCAGTCTTCCCTGACCCCACCGCCCCTGCAGGACGGCGACCTGCTGGCCGCCATCGACCTGGGTTCCAACAGTTTCCACATGGTCATCGCGCGCTACCTGCTCGGGCAGCTACGGGTGGTGGACCGCCTGCGCGAAACCGTGCGCATGGCCGACGGCCTGGATGGCAAGGGTGGCCTGTCGCCCGAAGCCCGCCAGCGCGCGCTGGAATGCCTGGCCCGCTTCGGCCAGCGCATCCGCAACATCCCGCCCTACCGCGTGCGTGCACTGGCCACCAATACCGTGCGCCAGCTGCGCTCGCCGTTGTCGTTCCTGATGCCGGCGGAAACCGCGCTCGGCCACGCCATTGAAGTGGTCAGCGGCCGCGAAGAAGCGCGCCTGATCTACCTCGGCGTCGCCCATGCGCAACCACCCAAGCCAGACCAGCACCGGTTGGTGATCGACATCGGCGGCGGCTCCACCGAGTTCATCATCGGCCAGGGCATGCAGACGCTGGAACGCGAAAGCCTGCAGGCCGGCTGCATTGCCAGCACCAGGCGCTTCTTCCCCGGCGGCAAGCTGAGCAAGAAGCGCTGGAAGGACGCACTCACCGAGATCGGCGCCGAGTTCCAGCCTTTCGCCAACAAGTACAAGGCATTGGGCTGGCAGGAAGCTCTGGGCTCGTCCGGCACGCACAAGGCGATCAGCGAGATCTGCGCGGCAATGAAGCTGAGCAAGGGCGCGATCACCGCTGAAGCGCTTCCGCAGCTGCGCGAGGAACTGCTGCGCGCCAAGAACATCAACGAGATCGAACTGCCGACGCTGTCCAACGAGCGCCGCCCGATCATCGCCGGCGGCGTGCTGGTGCTGGAAGCCGCCTTCCAGGCGCTGGGCCTGCAGAAGCTGCTGGTCAGCAAGGCAGCAATGCGCGAAGGCATCCTCTACGACATCATGGGTCGCGCCAACGACAACGATCCGCGTGACGAGTCGGTGGCCGCGCTGACCCAGCGTTACGCCATTGACGAAGCCCAGGCGCAGCGGGTGGAAGCCACCGCGCAGCGCTTGTTCGAACAGGTATCCGACGCCTGGAAGCTGGATGTCGACGATGCCCGCATGCTGGGCTGGGCCGCACGCCTGCACGAGCTCGGTTTGATGATCGCGCACAGCGGATACCACACCCACGGCAGCTACGTGATCGAGCACTCGGACATCGCCGGCTTCTCGCGGCAAGAGCAGCAGATGCTGGCCGCGCTGATCCGCACCCATCGCCGCGGCATCCCCAAGAGCGCCTTCGAGGCCCTGCCCGAGCGCCTGTTGCTGCCGGCCAAACGCACGGCGGCAATACTGCGGCTGGCGGTACTGCTGCACCGCGCCCACGAGTCCGACCCGATCCCGACCCTGGAG
The DNA here is from genome assembly GCF_056854515.1 of Stenotrophomonas sp. STEN063. NCBI lineage: Bacteria > Pseudomonadati > Pseudomonadota > Gammaproteobacteria > Lysobacterales > Lysobacteraceae > Stenotrophomonas > Stenotrophomonas sp. STEN063. The sequence continues at coordinate 11,726 of NZ_JBXFWF010000018.1, read as the reverse complement.
CTGTCCGTAGACGGCAATGCCCTGTCGCTGATCCTGTCCAAGGACTACATCGACGCCCGCCCGCTGCTGCGCGCGGATCTGGTCGGCGAGGCAGAAGGCATGACCGGGCTGGGTTTCAGCTTCCGCCCGTTCGTGGCGTGAGCGGCACCCGCTCACACCACTGATGCGGGCGTCCACGCCCACGCGCGACAGACAAAACCACGGCCCTTCGCATGCCGTGGTTTTCGTCATCCATGGCCGTCATAAAGCGGTCAGATCACAGTAACAGGTGCTTCATCGGCTACGCGCATCCTCGCCAAAAACCGGGAGCCAGCCATGCGCTTTGCGATCGTCACCGAGACCTATCCGCCAGAGGTCAATGGCGTTGCCTTGACCGTGCAGGGACTGGAACACGGCCTGCGCAGCCGCGGCCACGACGTCGATGTCGTACGCCCGCGCCAGCAGCAGGAAGGCGCCGGCGGCGCCCACGAGATGCTCGTGCGCGGCGCAGGCCTGCCGCGTTATCCCGGCCTGCGTTTCGGCCTGCCGGCACCGTTGCGGCTGGCCCGGCAATGGCAACAACAACGTCCGGACGCGATCTACGTGGCCACGGAAGGCCCGTTGGGATGGTCGGCCATGCGCACCGCGCGGCGGCTCGGTATCCCGGTCGCTTCAGGCCTGCACACACGTTTTGACGAATACCTGCCCGACTATGGCGCTGCCTGGTTGCAGGGCACTGCACTGCGCTGGATGCGGCGCTTTCACAATCAGGCAGAAGCCACCTTGGTTCCCACCCGCGAGTTGCAGCAGTTCCTTCTGGACAACGGTTTCTCCCGAGCGCGGTTGCTCGCGCGCGCGGTGGATGGCAGTCAGTTCGACCCAAACAAGCGCGATGCTGCCCTGCGCGCCGACTGGGGCATCGAAGGCGAAGGCTTTGCGGTGATCTACGTCGGCCGCATCGCCGCGGAGAAGAATCTGGGCTTGGCCATCAAGGCATTCCGCCGCATCCAACAACACCGGCCGAAGGCACGCTTTGTCTGGGTCGGCGACGGCCCGATGCGCGAGAAGCTGGCCGAGCAGAATCCGGACTTCATTTTCTGCGGTGTGCAACGCGGCGAGGCATTGGCACGGCATTTCGCCAGCGGCGACCTGTTCCTGTTCGCCAGCCGCAGCGAAACCTTCGGCAACGTCACCCTGGAAGCCATGGCCAGCGGCGTGGCGACGGTGGCCTTCAACTACGGCGCGGCCCGCGAACACCTGCAAAGTGGACACAGCGGCGTTGCGGTCGACAACGACGAGAACTTCATCGCCGCCGCCGTGCAGCTGGCCAATGATGACGAAATGCGCACCACGCTTGGTGCTAATGCCAGCCGCGCGATGCAGCGCCTGCACCCGGAGCGGGTGGTCGCCGAATTCGAAGCACTGCTCAGCGAACTGGCCTCCCGGAGACGCTGCCATGCGATTGCTGCCGCCTGAAGGAATCGCCGCGCGCGAGGCACGCTGGTGCCGCCGCGCAAATCGCTACGGCCGCCGCCGAGGCATCCGCCGCCTGTTCTCGGTGCTGAGCCGGCTCGGCGATGGCGTGTTCTGGTACATGTTGATGGGCGCGCTGGTGTTGGCCGATGGCCTGGATGGCCTGCAGGCCTCGGCGCACATGGCTGCCACCGGCGTGCTGGCGCTGACCCTGTACAAGCTGCTCAAGCGCTGGACCCGGCGCCCGCGCCCATTTGCCGCAGACCTGCGCATCCGCGCCTGGGTGGCACCGCTGGATGAATACAGCTTCCCGTCCGGCCACACCCTGCATGCGGTGTCCTTCACCGTGGTGGCGCTGGCCTACTATCCCTGGCTGGCCCCGTTGCTGCTGCCCTTCACCGTCGGTGTAGCGCTGTCGCGGGTGGTACTGGGCTTGCATTACCCCAGCGATGTATTGGCTGCCACCGTCATCGGGGTGCTGCTGGGCGCGGGCTCGCTGCAGCTGTTGCCGCTGCTCGCAGGCTGATCAGGCTCTACAATGCGGGCATGACAACGCTGTTCATCTCCGACCTGCACCTGGACCCCAGCCGTCCAGCCATCACTGAGCTGTTCCTCGACTTCCTGCGCGGCGAAGCGCGGCAGGCTGAGGCGCTGTACATCCTGGGCGACCTGTTCGAAGCCTGGATCGGCGATGACACGCCTTCCAGCGCCGCCGATGCGGTCGCGCTGGCGCTGCGTGAAGTCAGCGACGCCGGTGTGCCGGTGTACTTCATCCGCGGCAACCGCGACTTCCTGCTGGGCAACGACTATGCCGCGCGCGCCGGCATGCGCATCCTGCCGGATCCCTCGGTGATCGAGCTCTACGGCAAGCCAGTGCTGCTGCAGCACGGCGACCTGCTGTGCACCGATGACGTCGCCTATCAGGCCTTCCGCGCACAGACCCGCAACCCGGCCTTCATCGCCCAGTTCCTGTCGCAGTCGCTGGAAGCACGCGTGGCCTTCGCGCAGAAAGCCCGTGCCGCCAGCCAGGCGCATCAATCGGAAATGAAGCAGGACGACAAGGCGACGTTTGAAACCGTCACCGATGTCGCAGCCGCCGAGGTGGTTGCCACCTTCCAGCGCTACGGCGTGGACACGATGATCCACGGTCACACCCATCGCCCCGCGATCCATACCGTGAACGCAGGCGAGCACAGCTTCACCCGCATCGTGCTGGGTGACTGGTACGAGCAGGGTTCGGTGTTGCGTGTGGATGCGGATGGCTTCCGCTTGGAAGCATTGGGCTGACGCTGCTTGTAGGAGCGGCGTAAGCCGCGAAGCTGGAGCAAAGAGAACCGCCAGAGTTGGCTGCAATCGCAGACCTTTCTGGCGGTTCTTGCATTTGCGGCTTCGCGGCTGACGCCGCTCCTACAAGGCTCGGCCATATGTTTTTTGGGAGCGGTGTGAGCCGCGAAGCTGGCACAAAAAAGCCGCCAGGCATGCCTGCAATTGCAGACCTGTCTGACGGCATTTGCTTTTGTGGCTTCGCGGCTGACGCCGCTCCTACAAACACGTGGGATCAGGGTGCCTCGACAGGCACCGACGGGTCGCGGGCGCAGCCCTTGAAGGTGTCCTTGCCCAGCACGAATTCAGCGGTGAACGGGTGTTTCAGGTCGGACATGCCGTCCGAGCACTCGGCACGCTGCACGGTCAGCCGGAAGGCTTCCTTCCCTTCCCCGCCCTGCACTACCAGCAAGCCATCCTGCAGCGCGCGGCTGCCTTCCAGATGCAGCGGGCTGGCCTGGGTTTCCGGGGTGCTGTAATCGAGCTTGGCACCGTCCACGCGTACACCCCAGAACGGCTCGGTGCCGGAGGCCTGCACGATGACCGGGAAATCATCCTTGGCAGCGGCTGCTTCAGCCGCTGCGACAGGCGCAGCCGGAGCCGGCGCCGTGGCGCTGGAATCAGCCGCAGGCTTGGGTCCGTTGCACGCCGACAATGCCACGGCCAGCGCGGCCAGCGTAAGAATCTGCTTCATCGTTTTCTCCTTGATTGCATCGTTGCCGATCGAGGACACCGTGACATGCGACTCGACCTGATGTTGGCGCATGCCCTTGCATCAACCCGTGAAAGACAGGGATACGGAAAGCCGCATCTGCCACGCCGATGGTGGAATGCAGGCAAGCTGGCCGTCAATCGGACACGGCCCGAGTTGCGGGAATCATTCATCGTTGCGCCCTGCCATGCCGACGGGAACAGGCGCCGCCAATGACGCGGCGGCCTGGGTCACCGCGCGCGGCATTCAACCGGCTTGTTCAACCAGATAGTCCAGTTCGTCTTCATCGAAACCGGCCAACAAGCGCGCTTCCAGATTGAAGGGCCCGCGCAGATAGCCACCGGCGTATTCGCCCAGCAGCTCCTTGAACCGCTTGCGTGGCTCGACACCAACGCGCGCGCAATACCAGTGGTACCAGCGCGTGCCGGCAGCGACGTGGGCCACCTCTTCGCGCAGGATCACCTCCAGCACGTCGGCAGTCGTTGCATCGCCCAGCGAACGCAGCTTGCTGATCATCGCCGGTGTCACATCCAGACCGCGCGCTTCCAGTACCCGCGGCACCAGGGCCATGCGTGCCAAGCCGTCGTGCGCGGTCTTCTCGCACATTTCCCACAGGCCGTTATGGGCGGGGAAATCGGCGTAGTCGTGGCTATGTGCCAACAGACGATCACGCAGCAATACGAAGTGGCGCGACTCATCATCGGCACAGCTCACCCAATCGGCGTAGAAACTGCCCGGCAGGCCGCGGAAGCGATACACCGCATCCCAGGCCAGGTCGATGGCATTGAGTTCGATATGGGCGATGGCGTGGATGAAGGCGGCGCGTCCATCCACCGAACCCAGGCCACGACGTGGCAGGTCGCGCGGATGCACCAGCACCAGTTGCGGCGGGCGGCCCGGCGCGCGGATGGGGTCGGGCTGTGGCGCTTCTGCCGGCAGCTTCAATGTGCCTGCGCGATAGCGCGCGGCGTAGTGCTGGGTAAGTGCGACTTTCTCAAGCGGGTCGACGGCGGCCATGCAGATGCAGGCGGCGTCGAGCAGGGAGAAGTCGGCTGCTTCGGGCGGTGATAGGTAGCTTGTGTCTGCAGCTGCAGGCTGTGCTTGTTGCCGGTTCATGGGTGCTCGCACATTGCTGCTTCGTTCTGCCCTCGCCCCAACCCTCCTCCCGCAGGGAGAGGGGCTTTCAGATCAGGCGCGGCGCTGGGTCTTGGCTTCGTCCGAACGCAGTTGCTGGATGCGCTCGAAGTAACCCGGCTCGATGCCGGTGACGTATTCGCCGTTGAAGCAGGACGAATCGAATTCCTTCAGCTCCGGGTTGCCTTCACGCACGGCGACTTCCAGGTCTTCCAGGTCCTGGTAGACCAGCCAGTCGCAGCCCAGGTGCTTCTCGATTTCCTCGACGCTGCGGTTGTGCGCGACCAGTTCTTCGGCCGCCGGCATGTCGATGCCGTAGATGTTCGGGAAACGCACCGGCGGCGCGGCGCTGGCCAGGTAGACCTTGCGTGCGCCGGCATCGCGCGCCATCTGCACGATCTGCTGGCTGGTGGTGCCGCGCACGATGGAGTCATCGACCAGCAGCACCACGCGGTTGCGGAATTCCAGATGGATGGGGTTGAGCTTGCGGCGCACGGACTTCACCCGCTCACCCTGCCCCGGCATGATGAAGGTGCGGCCGACGTAGCGGTTCTTTACGAAGCCTTCGCGGTACTTCACGCCGAGCACGTTGGACATCTCCAGCGCGGCATCGCGCGAGGTGTCCGGGATCGGGATGATGGTGTCGATGTCATGGTCCGGACGCAGGCGCAGGATCTTCTCGCCCAGCTTCTGGCCCATGCGCATGCGCGCCTTGTGCACCGACACGTTGTCCATCATCGAGTCCGGGCGTGCGAAATACACGTACTCGAAGATGCACGGCGTCTGCTGGGTGTTGGTCGCGCAGATCTCGGTGAACAGCTCGCCGCGCTCGGTGATCACCACCGCTTCGCCCGGCGCCACATCGCGCATGCGCTCGAAGCCGAGCACATCCAGCGCCACCGATTCGGAGGCCACGGCGTACTCGACGCCTTCGGCATGGTTGCGCTTGCCCAGCACCAGCGGACGGATGCCGTGCGGGTCACGGAAGGCCACCAGGCCCAGGCCCAGCACCACGCTGACCACCGCATAGCCGCCCTTGCAACGACGGTGCACGCCGGCCACGGCGCGGATCGCCGCTTCCGGGGTCAGCATGCGCTGTGCGTCCAACTCGTAGGCGAACACGTTCAACAGCACTTCGCTGTCCGAATCGGTATTGATGTTGCGGCGGTCGGCCTCGAACACCTGGCGACGCAGCGCCTCGGTATTGATCAGGTTGCCGTTGTGCGCCAGCGCGATGCCGTACGGCGAGTTGACGTAGAACGGCTGCGCCTCGTCGGTGCCTTCCGAACCTGCAGTCGGGTAGCGCACATGGGCGATGCCGATGCGGCCCTGCAGCAGCGCCATGCGGCGCTCGTCGAAAACATCACGGACCAGGCCGTTGGCCTTTTCCACCCGCAGGCGGGTGCCGTCAGCGGTGGCGATACCGGCCGCATCCTGGCCACGGTGTTGGAGGACGGTCAGGCCGTCATAAAGCTGCCCGGCGACGTTCTGGTTGCCGACGATTCCGACGATGCCACACATGTTGCGCGATCTCCGCTGGGCGATGCCCGTTAACGTGAAGGTGGCCGTGCCTGGCCTTGAGGCTCAACCCGTATCGGCTTGAGTTGACCCGGGCGCACCTGCGCCGGATCGATGTTGGAGGGCAACGCCCCCGCCGGGTCAGCTCGGCCTTGCTCTGCACTGCGCTGGCGGGGATCAAAACGCGTCCCTTCCAACGGCGCCGGTAGCAAGCCACTGCCCGCATCTGCTTCGTTCGGTCCGCCATTATCGCCTGCCAACACCGACTTACCCAAGTCCATCAGCGCCATTGCCGGCGATTCAGGTGGCTGCGGCAGCTTTTCACGCATCCAGCCAGCCATCGGCTGCAGCCACGGCACCACACTGGACTGGCGCCAACCCGGCTCCTGAGGCATCGAGGTGAAACCCAGCAGCAGTACCGCCAGCACCGCGAACAGCCCCCCGCGCACCACGCCCAACGCCAGGCCCAGCAGCCGATCCGGCCATTTCAGCAGCACCGTGGCATCGACCACGCCACGCAGCAGGCGCCCGACCAGGGTCGCCGCCAGCAACACGCCGATGAATACCAGCAGATAGCCGCCGATGTATTCGCCAGTGCTGGGCTGGCCTTGATCGGCCAGCAGCAGGGCAGCGCGCTCACCGTAGTAGAACGCGGCCGCAGCGGCCAACAGCCAGTTCACTACACCGAGCACGGTCGCCAACAGGCCGCGCATCAGTCCGAACAGGGCCGACACACCGACCAGCGCCAACAACAGCAGATCAATCACCGCAGACCCCGCACGTGAGGCGCAGCACTGCGCGACTGCTCGACGGGACGCAACGCCGCATCAAGGATGCGGGCGGACCATGCCGGCAATGCCGACCTTGGCCGCGACCTGCGCCTTGAGCTGTTCGGCCTGCTCGCGACTGGCAACGGGGCCAACACGGACACGGTTGAGCACGCCGTTATCGGTACGCACCTGTTCAACAAACGCACTGAAGCCGGCGGCACGCGCGCGATCACGCAGCGCATTGGCATCGGCGGCCTGGCCGAAGGCACCCAACTGCACGGCGAAACCCACGCCGCTGGCGGCCGGTGCAGCCGGGGTGGTAACCGCCGGCTTGGCCGGGGTTGCCGCTACCGGCTTGGCCGGTTCAGGCTTCGGTGCTTCCGGCTTGGGCGCTGCCGGTTTGGGCGCTGCCACGACCGGCTTGGCCGGCTCCGGCGGCAAGGCCTCGGTGCGCACCGGCGCAGTATTCGAGGCGGCCACAGGGGTGCTGCTGGTAGCCGGTATGGCGGCAGCGGTCGGTGCAGCGACAGCGTTCTCGGCAGTGGCGTTGAGCACCACCACCTGCGCGTTCACGTCATTGCGGACCTTGCCCGCTTCCAGCCGCACCAGCTCAGCCTGGGCACGATCGGCATACGGGCCGATGCGCACACGCCAAGCCTGGCGACCATTGATGGTGTCGGCCTGGCGGAAGCCCGGCAGATTGGACTTCTTCAGGTGCGCGATCACCGCATCGGCGTCGGCCTCGCTGCCGTAGGCACCAAAATTGACCGCGTAGTTGCCAGCGGCGGTCGCCGGCGGCAGGCCATTGGCCGGCGGCTCGACGGCGGCGGCCACGCCGGTTTCCGGTTGCGCGGCCGGCATGCCCAAGGCACCACCCGCCGGTGCACCCGGCGCAACCAGCGGCAGTTCACGGGTCTCGAACTGGCCTTCGGCCGGTGCTGCAGGCGCGCTGAGCGGCACGTCCTGTACGCCACTGTCCGGTGCAGGCCCTTTGACCAGCATCGGCAGGAAGATCACGGCAAGCGCCACCAGAACGATGGCACCAATCAGTCGCTGTTTCAGAGGAGTTTCCACAATTGGCGTATGCGCGGCGCGGCGGAGTGCCCCGGTGATTATATGCGGGGCACGCGCGGCAACGTCTTAGTCAGCTGAACGGAGTACCGGCAGCGCCTCGGCCACCGTATGGAAGGAGCCGAACACCAGCACCCGGTCGCCTGCCCTGGCCTGGGCCAATGCAGCGTCCAGCGCCGCGCTGACGTTGGCGGACAAGCCGGCCTCGGCGGCATGGGTCTGCACCAGGCGTTCGCGCAGGTGTGCGGCGGTCTGCCCGCGCGCCCCTTCCAGCCCGGCCAGGAACCAGCCATCGACCTGCGACTGCAGGGCTTCGACCACTCCCACCGCGTCCTTGTCGGCCAGCGCGGCATACACGGCCAGCGTGCGCCCCTGCACCGGTTGGGCCTTCAATGCCGCGGCCAGCGCAGCAGCAGCCTGCGGGTTGTGGCCGACATCCAGCAACACCTCCACATCACCGCGCTGGAAGCGCTGCAGGCGCCCGGCGACATGCGCATCGGCAATGCCCTGCGCCCACGCCGTGCGCGGCACCGGCTTGTCCAGGGCGCGCAGCGCAGCGACCGCGGTGGCGGCATTGTTGCGCTGGATAGGCGCCCACAATGCCGGCTGCGGCAGTTCCAGGCGGAACGAGACATCACGCCAGCGCCACAGTTCGCCATCAATGTCCTCGGCGAAGAAGTCGCTGCCGAAGCGGATCGCATTGGCACCGAGCACGTAGGCGCGACGCAGCACGCTGGAGGGCGGATCGATCTCGCCGAGGATCAGCGGCTTCCAGCCGCGGATGATGCCGGCCTTCTCCTGGCCGATGGCTTCGCGGTCAGCGCCCAGCCAATCGGCGTGGTCGATATCGACGGTGGTGATCACCGCCACATCGGCGTCGATGATGTTGACTGCGTCCAGCCGTCCACCGAGGCCGACTTCAAGCACGGCCAAGTCCAGGCCGGCCTGCTGGAACAGCCACAGCGCGCACAAGGTGCCGTATTCGAAATAGGTCAACGCGGTGTCGCCACGGGCGTCTTCGACTGCATTGAAGCCGGCCACCAGGCTGGCGTCATCCACATCCTTGCCATCGATGCGCACGCGCTCGTTGTAGCGGAGCAGGTGCGGCGAGGTATAGGCACCTACCTTCCACTCCGCCGCGCGGGCAATGGACTCGATGAAGGCCACGGTCGAGCCCTTGCCATTGGTGCCGCCAACCACGATGCAGTGCTCCGCCGGCCGCCCCAACTGCATGCGCTGGGCAACCTCGCGCACGCGCTCCAAGCCCATTGCGATGGCTTGCGGGTGCTGCTGTTCGATATGGGCGAGCCACTGTTCAAGCGTGGCGGGACGGGCGGAAGACATGCGGAAGACTCTCGGGATCATGGGCCGGCACTGGAAGCCGGCTGCGCGTTGCGCGCGGGAATGGTGCCCATGATACAGCGGCGGCTGCACGTGGCCGCCAAGCTTGCCGCCATGTCATACCGGGACGGGTAGTGCCGAGCCATGCTCGGCAGGGGCTTCACCGGTAGAGCCTCAGCCCACCAAGGCACCGCTCAAAAGGCGCGGAGCCCCCGCGGCCTCAGCCAGCTAAGAGCCAACCCCTCCCCAGCCCTCCCCTTCGCTACGCGAAAGGGAGGGGGCAACTGCAGCAAAGGGAAGCCGCGTAGAGCCGAGCCATGCTCGGCAGGGGCTTCACCAGCAAGCCATCAGCCCGAGCGTTGCAGGAGCGGCGTCAGCCGCGAAGCCACTGCAGGATCAGAAGCGGTAAAGCCAACCCCTCCCCAGCCCTCCCCTTCGCTACGCGAAAGGGAGGGGGCAACGGCGGCCCTGCTGTGCCTTACAGCGCGCGGTGCTTGGCTTCGCCGAAGAACGGGGTGTGGTGGGCGCAGTCGTTCAGGCGTACCACTTCCAGGTGCTCGACGTCCGGGCCTTCCAGCAGGTTCAGCGTGGTCGGGGCCTGGCGGAAGCTCCACAGCTTGGAGATCGGCAGGCCGAGGATCCGGCACAGGATCACTCGATTGACCGCGTCATGAGCGACCACCAGCAGAGTGTCGTCGTCACCCAGGCCTTCGGCGGCGGCGGTCAGGCCGCGCCAGCTGCGGTCCAGCACCTGGCGCAGCGACTCACCACCGGGCATCAGCACGGTATCGGGTTCCTCGCGCCAGGCACGCAGGCGCGCCGGGTCTTTTTCATCAATCTCGCTGGCGAGCAGGCCTTCCCACTCACCGTGGGCGATTTCCTGCAGGTCCGGCTCGGTCAGCAACATGGATTCGCGTGCGCTGCCCAATGCGGCCTTGGCGGTGGCCTGCGCACGGCTCAGCGGTGAGGCCACGGCGCGGGTGATCTGCACATCGGCCAACCGCTCACCCAGGGCTTTTGCCTGGGCCTCACCCACCGGCGAGAGGGGAATGTCGATCTGGCCCTGGTAGCGGCCTTCGGCGTTCCACGGCGTTTCGCCGTGACGGGCAAGCAGGATGCGCATGCAGCTGTTTCCATTGTGATGGGGGTCCCCGCCAGCTGTCCGCGGCGGGAGGGGCATCATAGCCCGGCCATGCGCCGATACCGTCCACGGTTACCTTCGATACGGATCCGGCACCAGCACCTGTCCTCGCTGTACCCACGGTTTGCCGAAGCCGCAAGACCAGACTGCCCCGATACCCGGCAACAGCACCGACGGCACGGTTGCGCGCCGGGCGCAGGCGTTACCATGCCGGTTCCCTATCGGTGGCACGGTGTGACTTCCGCACGAGGGCAGCAACTTCAAGGCCCCAGAACGCGGCATGACCAACACCCCCAGTTCTCCCAAGCAGTTCAAACTCAAGCTCTGGCATGAACGTCGCGACCGCTGGGTCGCGGTGCTGGTCACGGCTGTGCTGCATGTGCTGATGTTGTTGCTCCTGCTCTACTCCAATCCGCCAGTGGTTTCCTCGCCTCAGGGCTCCTCCGGCGGCGGCCGCACCAAGGTCGATTTCGTCGGCGAGGCGCCGCCGTCCACGGAACAGAGCAAGGTGCCGCCAAAGGACAAGCCCAACAAGACCACGCGTTCACAACCCAAGCCGACCACGCAGCGACGCAGCGAGGAACGCAAGCCGGTACCGGAAGCCCGCTATATCGAACCGCCGAGCGAGCCGGAACAGGAAGAAACCAAGACCCAGGAACTGGCCCAGACCCCGGCCGCGCCGGCAGCCGCGGCCAGCCCGTCGGAAACCGTGCCGAGGCGTCCGCAGACCTGGACAGGACGCCCGCCCGGCTCGCTGGACAGGACCACCGCGCAGGATGATTACGGTCGCTCTGCCGGCCAGGGCAATGACAGCGGCAGGAGCGTCGATCGCAGTGCCGGAGCACCGGCCATGGAAGTGGGCGGCTACCAGATCGTCTATGACCTGCTCAGCGAGGAGAAGCTGCGCGCATGGATGGACGGGGCCAAGGAGGTCAATGGCAAGAAGGAATTGTCGATTCCGCTGCCTGGTACCACGTATTTGATGGTCTGCCCCGCCGAGGTCGCGCTGCGCCGTGGCTCCAGCAAGTGCCGCATGCTGCAGGCCGGTTCACCCGAGCTGCAGGACATCGGCGATGCGCGCCAGTTCGTCATCGTGATGTACGTCTACCGCTACGGCGAACTGCTGTGGCGCGGGCCCGGGCCGTACCGCTGAGCCGAACGAAGATGGGTAGTGCCGAGCCATGCTCGGCAAGGGCTTTCCCGGTAGAGCCCCGCTGTAGTGCCGAGCCATGCTCGGCAGAGGCTTCATCGGTAGAGCCTCAGC
>NZ_JBXFWF010000017.1:0-65460 GCF_056854515.1 Stenotrophomonas sp. STEN063 | reverse complement strand
CTACACCATCACCGCCAGCAATGCCGACGGTACCGGCCTGTCCAACTACAACGTCACCTATGTCGACGGCAATCTGGCTGTGGGCAAGGCAGAACTCACCATCACCGCAACCGACATGTGGAAGTGGATAGGACAAAGCCTGCCCCTGCATCGCTACGCCGTGAACGGGCTGAAGAACGGCGATACCATCGACAGCGTGCGTTTGCTCAGCGCCGGCAGCGATGCTTCAGCTCAGCCCGGCAGGTACGAGATCTTCGCCAGCGATGCCGTTGGTGCCCGTCTGGGCAACTACGTCATCCATTACCAGGGCGGCCAACTCGAGGTGGCCGGCGCATCCCCCCAGGCAGCGGCGCTGGCAGCACAGGTGATCGCCGCCGGCCTTCCGCGGGCCCCTACCCCGCTACCAGCGGCAGCCCCCAGCCCGTTGATCTCGGTCAGCGATGGCGGGATAAGTCAACCGGCAGCCTGCACCGGTGCGCAGCGGGGCAGCTGCCTGGGCATGCAGCCCAAGTGATGAATCCTGCGCAATGAAAAAGGGCGCACCCCATGGATGCGCCCTTTCCTGCCAGCCAGCCGGCGATCAGTGATTGAACACGATGTCGGCAATGATCCCGGTGGCGATGGCCACCATCAGCATGTTGCCGCGGTCGTCGCGGATCCAGCGGTGGCCGTAGGGCGGGCGGCGCACGTGGTAACGGTTGTAGTCGTTGACCACATATACCGGACCGCCGTAGTAGTTGCTGTAGCGGTGGCCGCGCTCGAAACCATACGGGCGGTACACCACGCGCGGCGGCGGTGCGTAGTAGCGGCGGTCGTTGTAGCGGGCGTCGCGGTAACCCTCACGGTAGCCATTGGCGTAGTGGCGACGGTCATCACGGCGCTCGTGGCGGTCATGGCCGCGGCCGCGATCATGACCCCTGCCGCGGTCATCCCAGCCGTGGCGGCCACGGTCGTGGTCGTCACGGTCACCCGCCGCAAAGGCCGGGGCGGTGGCACCTAACGCCAATACGGTGGTCATCGCGGCGACAACAAAGCGGTTCATCTTCATGGGTGGCCCTCACTGGGTTGGTGGACGGTTTCCATAATGCTCACTTGATCTGAACGGTTTCCGGCTGGAAACGGTTACGGCCTTTCCCATTCATAAATCAGCAAGCGCCCCACCCGTCGCCGCCGGCCATGCCGGGGTTCCGGTTATAATCGGGGATTCCCTTTTGCCTTTGGCTCTGTCCTCACTGGACCGGGCGCAGGCGTGCGCTACGGAGACGTCATGTCCTCGCAATACATCTACACCATGAACCGCGTCAGCAAGGTGGTCCCGCCCAAGCGGCAGATCATCAAGGACATCTCGCTGTCGTTCTTCCCCGGTGCCAAGATCGGCCTGCTGGGCCTGAACGGCGCCGGCAAGTCCACCGTGCTGAAGATCATGGCCGGCGTGGACACCGATTTCGAGGGCGAGGCCCGCCCGCAGGCTGGCATCAAGGTCGGCTACCTGGAGCAGGAACCGCGCCTGGACCCGGCCCAGACCGTGCGTGAAGCGGTCGAGGAAGGCGTGGGCGAAGTGCTGCAGGCCCAGGCCGCGCTGGACAAGATCTACGACGCCTATGCCGAGGAAGGCGCCGACTTCGATGCACTGGCAAAGGAACAGGAACGGCTGGAAGCCATCCTGGCCGCTGGCGATGCCCACACGCTGGAGAACCAGCTGGACGTGGCCGCCGATGCGCTGCGTCTGCCGCCGTGGGACGCGGTGATCGGCAACCTGTCCGGCGGCGAAAAGCGCCGCGTGGCACTGTGCCGCCTGCTGCTGCAGAAGCCGGACATGCTGCTGCTCGACGAACCGACCAACCACCTCGACGCCGAGTCGGTGGAATGGCTGGAGCAGTTCCTGGCGCGCTACACCGGCACCGTGGTGGCCGTCACCCATGATCGCTACTTCCTGGACAACGCCGCCGAGTGGATCCTGGAACTGGACCGCGGTCGCGGCATTCCGTGGAAGGGCAACTACACCGAATGGTTGATGCAGAAGGACGAGCGCCTGAAGCAGGAAGACAACCAGGAAAAGGCTCGCCAGAAGGCGATCCAGAAGGAACTGGAGTGGTCGCGCCAGAACGCCAAGGGTGGCCGCACCAAGGGCAAGGCCCGTCTGGCCCGCCTGGAAGAGCTGCAGAGCGTTGACTACCAGAAGCGCAACGAGACCAATGAAATCTTCATCCCGCCGGGCGAGCGCCTGGGCAACTCGGTGATGGAGTTCAAGAACGTCTCCAAGAAGTTCGGCGAGCGCCTGCTGTTCGACAACCTGTCGATGATCATCCCGCCGGGTGCCATCGTCGGCATCATCGGCCCGAACGGTGCCGGTAAGTCGACCCTGTTCAAGATGATCACCGGCCAGGAAAAGCCGGATTCGGGCGAGATCGTGGTCGGCCCGACCGTCAAGCTGTCCTACGTCGACCAGAGCCGCGACGCGCTGACCGGCAACCACAACGTGTTCCAGGAAATCGCTGGTGGCCTGGACATCCTCAACATCAACGGTGTCGAGATCCAGTCGCGTGCCTACATCGGCCGCTTCAACTTCAAGGGCCAGGACCAGCAGAAGTTGGTCGGCTCGCTGTCCGGTGGTGAGCGTGGCCGCCTGCACATGGCCAAGACCCTGCTGCAGGGTGGCAACGTGCTGCTGCTCGACGAACCGTCCAACGACCTGGACATCGAAACCCTGCGTGCGCTGGAAGATGCGTTGCTGGAGTTCCCGGGCAACACCTTCGTCATTTCGCATGACCGCTGGTTCCTGGATCGCATCGCCACGCACATCATTGCCTTCGAAGGTGACTCGCACGTCGAGTTCTTCCAGGGCAACTACCGCGAGTACGAAGAGGACAAGAAGCGTCGCCTCGGCGACGATGCCGGTCCCAAGCGCCTGCGTTTCAAGGCACTGAAGTAATACCCGACAGACGGCCGCCCAGTGCGGCCGTCTGCTTTTGGCGATGGCGCCGAACAGCGCGCTCTTCGCTTCAAAGCCCCTCTCCCGCCTGCGGGAGAGGGGTTGGGGTGAGGGCAAGCTCTGCGCAGGAAACTGCCATCGTTTGCTTTGGTCAGAAAAGCGCAAAGAGCTGAAGAGCGGGTGAAGCTCCCCCTCATCCGCCCCTTCGGGGCACCTTCTCCCGCACGCGGGAGAAGAAAAGGCAGGACTCCGTTTTCGTTTCCTGCGACGGATGGCAGCACGCCCCGCTCCCGCCTCCGGCCCCCTCTCCAACCCAGCGAGAGGGCACAGCCTGCAATCCACGGAATTCCCCATGTCCCTGCTAGACCGAATCTTCAAACTGCAACAGCACGGCACCAGCGTCCGTACCGAGGTACTGGCCGGTATCACCACCTTCCTGACGATGTCCTACATCGTCTTCGTCAACCCGGAAATCCTCGGCACCACCGGCATGGACCCGGGCGCGGTGTTCGTGGCAACCTGCCTGGCAGCAGCAATCGGCTCGGCGGTGATGGCGCTGGCAGCCAACTATCCAGTCGGCATGGCACCGGGCATGGGCTTGAATGCGTTCTTCGCCTTCACCGTGGTCGGTGCTGCCGGGCTGCCCTGGCAGCAGGCGCTGGCAGCGGTGTTCATTTCCGGCATCGTGTTCTGGGTGTTGTCGCTGACCGGCATCCGCGCCTGGCTGGTGGCCGGTATTCCCGCCTCGCTGCGCTCGGCAATCGTCGCCGGTATTGGCCTGTTCCTGGCCATCATCGCGTTGCAGAAATCGAACGTGATCGTTGCCAATGAAGACACCATGCTCACGCTGGGGCCGCTCAATACCGCGCCGCCGCTGCTGGCCCTGGCCGGCTTCCTGTTGATCGCCATCCTCGAAGCGCGCAAGGTGCGCGGCGCCATCCTGATCGGCATCCTCGCCGTCACCGGCATTGGCTGGGCGATCGGCTCGGTGCAGTACCAGGGCATCGTCTCGCTGCCGCCGAGCCTGGCCCCGACCTTCCTGCAGCTGGACCTGCCTGGCCTGCTGCATCACGACGGCGGTGCGCCGCTGGCGGTGTTGCTGCAGGTGGTGCTGGTGTTCGTGCTGGTGGAAGTATTCGATGCCACCGGCACCTTGTACGGCGTGCTTGGCCGCGCCGGGCTGCTGAAGCTGGAAGACGGCAAGAAGCGTTTCAGCCGCGCCCTGCTGGCCGACAGCAGCGCGATTGTCGCCGGCTCGCTGCTGGGCACCAGCTCCACCACCGCCTTTGCCGAAAGCGCCTCCGGCGTGCAGGTGGGCGGCCGCACCGGCCTGACCGCATTGGTGGTTGCCGCGCTGTTCCTGGCGGCGCTGCTGTTCTCGCCACTGGCGGCGATGGTGCCGTCCTATGCCACCGCGCCAGCACTGCTGTTCGTCGCCGGCCTGATGCTGCGCGAGTTGGTGGAAGTGAAGTGGGATGACCTGACCGAGTCGGTTCCCGCCGCGCTGTGTGCGCTGGCGATGCCGTTCACCTACTCCATCGCCAATGGCCTGGCCTTCGGCTTCATCGCCTATGCAGCACTGAAGGCAGGTACCGGCCGCTGGCGAGAAGTGCATCCGGCGGTGTGGCTGGTGGCCGGGCTGTTCGTGCTGAGGTATGCACTGGAGTGACTGCAGGGGGCCGGCGCAGCGCCAGCAGCGGCAGAGGTCAGCCAAGCCCCATCACGGCAAGGGTCCCTGCGAACACGAGCATGCCACTGGCCACCGAGAACACCGCCAGTGCCAACACGCTGCGCCACACGGTCGACCAGATCGGCTGCTGCTTGAAGAACTGCACCAGCGAAACCACGGTGTAGATCATGCCCAACGCGCCAGCCAGCGCCTGGGTATGCGAGACCCAGCGGTGCAGCAGCACCAATACCGACCAGATGACGAAGGTCTGCACGGTCAGCAGCGTGGTGATCACCAGCCACTCCGGATAATTCAGCTTGCTGTAGCGGTTGAAGACCACCCGGAACACCAGGGCTTCGATCGGCAGCAACATAAGAGTGAACGCTGCGAAGTGGGACTCAATCCAGGCACCGACGGTGCGCGAGGCATCCATGAACCGTTGCATCTCAGCCGGCAATGTCTGGCCAGCAAGCAGTGCTTCGGATGCACCGCCGTCGACGATGCTGGTTCCGATGAGCAGGCGGTTCAACAGCAGCACCGCCGCCGACATCATCGTGATCAGCAGCAGCGGTTTGACCTGGTTGCCACGCCTTCCCTCGATGTAATCACGCAGCAGCCGGCCCGGCCGGCCCATCAGCTGCTTGAGCGAATACAGGATGCCCCGGTCCATGTGCAGCACACTGTGCTCCAGCTCATGGCCAAGAAAATGCCAATCGATGCGGTGCACCGGCGTCGGCTGGCCGCAGCTCGGGCAGTACTTCTGCTCAGGACCGCTGGTTGCGCGATCACAATTGATACAGCTGGTGTCGACGTGCATCCCCATGCATCGCCCCCGTTGATGGCAAGGCAGCATTCTAGAACGAGGCGGAGAATCTCCGCTATCGCTCCCGGAACCCTGATCTGACAACGCCCACCCGCAGCGGCCTCGCCGCCCGGGAACGCCCACCACTGAAAATGGGCACCGGAGGCTGCGGACGAGCATCCACTGCAGCCGGTGCGAGCTCGATGCCGTCCTAGTTGTATTGAATGGTGAACGTCGCCGTGCCGTTGGCCCTACCGGGAGTCACCCTGCCCGCCCGGGTCTGGATGTAGCGGGCGCGCAACGGCAGGCTCATGGTGCTGGCGCCGGCCACGCTGACGCCGAGATCGATGTTCTCGGCAAACCGTACTGCTTTCTCGGCAGTGCCATTGCGCTGTACCAGCTCGATACCGATGCCCGCAGCCGAGTTGGCAATCGCACTCAAGGGCAGCACCCCCGGCAGATTGGATGCCTCCTGCAACGCATCCAGCCGTATGCCAATCCGGCTCTGGTATTGCGCGACATTGCTGCCCTGGCAGTCCAGGCGGATATCAAAATCGCGATTGATCGCGCGCGTACCCACGCCGGTGAATGTGCTGGCAGGCACCGATCCAAACTCGACCACGATATTGCGACTGCCCGCTTGCACCGAGCACGTTGGGTTCACCACCGTGGTGCCCGTCCCTCTAAACGTCGATACCAGTATGGGCTTGCCGACCCCATCCCCATCGAAATAATAGGTTGTGAATCTGCCGCTGGGAGCGATCAATCCGGAGCCGGTGACGGCCGCCGTTTTGATCAACTCGACGCGAAAGAAGCCACCAGCAAGATTCACCGCACCGTCGGTGTTCACCGGGTATACGTGCGGATAGTAAGCCTTGACCTCGCCGGAGTCGCGATAGACGCGAATGCCGATACCCGCCACATCGGTCGCACGGACATTGTCCAACCCCGGCACCAGTATCTGTTGCCGAGCATTGTTGTAGACACCGATGACACTGCTGGCCCTGGTACATCTGCCTACGCCGGAACGCTGATCTATGTTCACCACCAGCTCCTTGATCAGCCCGCCCACCGGCAAACCAGGCAGTATCACCAGCTGCCCCATATCCATCTGCACATCCTGCGGCACGAAAAAGTCGGCACTCAGCGTACACGCGGCTTGCGCCACAGGCGCCAGCGACGCCAACACAACCGCAGACAACACTGCCCGCAACAAGCAGGCGAGCTCGTGGATCGACGACATATAGCCTCCTTCGTTATGAAAGCCGGCAGCACTACAGCTGCTGGACCCGCGATTGAAAAGCGAGGCCGCAAAGTCAACAGCGACCATCACCTGGCGCAGCGCGCAGGCGGCTGGTCGACTGATCATGTTTCGCACATACCTGCGTCGTGCCCGCTGTACATGCAGCGCGGCCGAACATGCTCAACAGGCTTTTCGTACGAGCGCAGGCTGCAGTTGACTGCAGTGCGATCCGACGCGTGGCGTCAGCTGTGGTTGAAGGTCAGGTTCAAATCAGGGAGGCAAACAGTGATGCAGCGGAAGGAACGCCGTCCCGCGACGCCACAACGCCTATCCACTTTCCGCAGGGAAAGCCAATGATTCAATTCAGACAGCCAGCACCTTGATCGGCATAGCCAAGCACATAGGCAAGCACCTCCGTTTGCTGATTGGGTCGAACGCAACCAGGCATATCGATTACATCATTGATGTCGGATTGGACGCACGACATCCCATTCTTGTAGCCACACGAAGCAGAAACACTTCACTACTGAACAACAATCCAGCTAGCGGGAGCAGATCGTCCCCGCGCTCGCTCGAACACCGCACGATCACAAGTCGAAGAACAATGCTGTGCCTTGAACCCTGCTGCAGTGTTTCCGCATCGGACATCCGCAGCCGCCCATCCACAGCAACATCCATCACCAGTAAGCAGCGCAGGCTGCCTAACAAGAACTGCTCATCAATTGTATTGAATAGTGAACGTCGCCATGCCATTGGCCTTGCCTGGAATCACCCGCCCCGCACGTGTCTGGATGTATCTCGCCCGTAGTGGCAATGTCAATTTCCCTGCGTTCATAGCCCCCGTCGCCAGCACGACATTCTCGGCAAATCTCAACGGCTGCTCCCCTGCACCTTCGCGCCTGACCATTTGAATCGCGACGCCTGATGCGGCGTCTACCATCGCGGTCAATGGCAACACGCCCGGAAGATTGGAGGCATCCTGAAGAGCATCCACACGAATTCCCACCGTGGAAGTGGTTACATCGGAGCTTTGACAATCAAGCTCAATATTGAAGTCTCGATTCGCTACAATGGCCCCAACTCCGGAGAACGCATTGCTCGACACGGGACCAAAATTCACAGCGATGTTCTGGCTACCAGCACTGACTTTGCAGGTGGGTGACTTGATGATTGCGCCCCCGTTGCGAAGGTTCAGCGTGACCATGGGAGTTCTTGCATTATTCAGCACCTGCCCCGCAAAGATGCCATCATTCCCAATCTTGCCACTGCCTACCGTCGCGCTGGTTTTGATCAATTCGACGGTTACAGTGGATGCTGGAATACCCAGAACTTGCCCAATCCGATAATATATTTCCGCAGTGTAGTTGACCGATTTGGGTCCACTATCGCCAGTCAAGGTCTGCGTTATTCTGATTCCAATCCCAGGCACCGCAGTAGTAAGCCCCCCCGGCACCGTTGGGACATAGCCATTGGAAGTAGCTTGAAAAATAGCCAATGAAGAGCTGTTTGGTCCAAACGGATCGCAGATGAATGTATTCGCGCTCGTCGGGCTGATGCTGAAGGTACGTGTGAGAATCACCCCCCCAACCGGCAAGCTGGATGGAACACTGATTTCGCCTAGATTGATGTCGATGTTCTGCGCGGAAAAGCTCACTAATGGATTGACACGGCAGTTCGCTGACGCATGTTGGGAATAAGTTGCTCCCAGCACTGCGAGCAGGGTTGCAGCAAGCAAATGCACCGTTGGATGGATCACCGGCATACCGTCTCCAATGAAGTTACTCCGAACTGATCCTGCCCAGGAACAGCCGCCACCTGATAGTCAAACACGCAACGTTGCGATGCTTGCGATCCCCATTCAACTTGCAGCCTGCCGTTATCGCGGTCACTACGAACATAGAGGCGACCGCCCTGCCCAACCAGGCCAACCAGCTGCCCCTGCTCATCCTTGACTGAGGCACCCAACGGTAGCGATTTCCCCGCTGCGCCTCTCACGCTGATCAGCAGCGCGCGTCCGCTACGCGTCTGGAAGCGCAGCAGACTGATAGCGCCAGCGTAGGGTGCTATCGACTGGCTACTCGACTCCAATTCAACATCGCGCGGCATGTCTCCTGGATCCAGGGTGATGGCATTGAGCCGAAAGGGCGACACATACGGCACAACGGCATAACCGCGCCGATCCACACGTAGACCCAGTGCATTGGTCACCTGCGCATCAGCCGCTCCCGGCGCATGCACCAACACCATGGTGTCGCCGCGATACGGTGCGAAAGTAACCCCGCCAGCATGCATCACCACATTGCCGCTTGCACTCAGCGACAACTGGCGGAAGTCATCCGAGTAGCCATAGGCGCCATTGAGGCTTGTGTAACGGCCACGATAACCCGCAGTGGCCATGACGCTGGTGCTCCCGCTACGGCTGTCTGCCAACGTCAGCCCATAGTCAAAGTTGTAGTCGACGCCGGCAGACCCGCTGATACCGATTCGGCTGTTGTCATAGCCACCGGCTTGGTTGCGCGCACCACTATCGCGAATGCCGATATCTGCATTAAGCGACATCGATCGATTCCGCCTGCCCAATGGCATGCTCATGCTGAGCAGATATTGCGTATCACGTACCGCAGGCAGGCCGACTTCGGTACGCACCGCAGAGAAACCGAAATTCACCGCGCGCCAGGCATTGTTGTAACCCACCTGGTACTGCACGCTGCTACCTGCGATATCGTAGAAATCACGTACCGATCCCGTTACATACAGCGCACCCCAGCCCTTGGCCAACGGCTGATTCAAGGTCAACTGGAACTGGCTGCGTTGCCGCCCGTAGCGTTGCGCGTCGAAGCCACGCGAAATTGCATCACGATGGTTCAATGCATCCTGCAGGCTGTAGTAGCCGCGGGTTGAATACCGGTATGCCGCCAGGGTCACATTGGTACCCAGCTGACCAATCAGGTTGCTATAGCTCAGCCGCATGCTCGCGCCCAACTTGTCCTCACCTCCCTGGAAGCGCGAACGTGCGTGCGTCATGTCGAACGACAATGCGCCTACCGGCGTTGCAAGTCCTGCCCCATATAGCAGCGCACCATAGTTCTCACTCAGCAAGCCGCCGCCATACAAGGTCAGACGATTGCCAATGCCACGCTGGTAGGTGCCCTGCGCCAACCAGGGCTCATCCAGCAGGTTCTCGTTGCGCACCTGTCCGACGGTGAACGCATAGCGTGACATCCCCGGGCGCAGCATCTGCGCCACCGCGCCGAACGGAACCTTGAAGGAGCGCGTGCGACCATCAGCCTCGACAACACTGACCTCCAGATCGCCGCCATAGCCGGTCGGATACAGATCGTCGATAACGAAGCTGCCAGGCGATACCGTGCTCGAGTAGATCAGCTGCTGGTTCTGGCGAATCTCTACGCGCGCATTGGTTTCGGCGATACCACGAACGACGGGCGCGTACCCACGCAGCGAATCGGGCAGCATGCGATCGTCGGTCGCCAGGCTGACGCCGCGATAACCTACCGAATCGAACAACTCACCGCTGGTATAGGCCTCACCAACAGTGAGCGCTCCACCCACCCTTGCGAATCCTCGCTGGGCATAGGTCGCGATGCGCTGCCAATGGCTGCCATCACCCTCGTTCCAGGTCAGGTTCGAGTCCTGGCGCAGCTGCCAGCCCGCCAGATTCAGACCCACGTTCAGGCCAAGATAGGCGCTACGGTTGCGTTGACCAAACGCGCCACGCGTCTGCCCATCCACCATGTTGAAACTGTAGCCGACGAAGCCCGCATTGATACCGCGGTCCCATAGCGCAGGATTCACGTAACCGCGCGCCTCGCGGCGAAGATTGACCTGGGGGATGCTCAGGTCGTAGCGCAGATTGCCGCTGTCATAGATACCGAATGCATCTGGCATGCGCTCCTGCACCTGGTAACACACGCTTTCTGCATTGCCGTCGGCGGCGGCCGCCTGCAGCTGCTCGGTATCTACACCGAGTTCCTCGAGCAGCGCGATGTCCAGGCAGGCACCCACCTCGCCCTGCCGGTTGGCGCGGAACGGCAGGTCACGGCGCCCCTTCCAGCTGCCGTTGACGTAGATATCCACGCGGTAGTCGCCCGCCACCATCGGGTTGCCATTGCTGAAAGCGGACAGATCGACCTTGGTGCCGGAGCCGGAGAGAAAGTTGGAGTCGAATTGCGCCACTTCGGGAGCAGCGCGCCTCGACGGGCCTGCGCTCACCAGCAACGCCTGCTCGCCCAGATTGGCGCTTGGCTCGGGAGACGCTGCCGGCGCCGCCCATAGCTGCAAGGGCAGCGCAGCGCCTGCGACAAGCAGGAACATGGGCAGCATTCGCTCCCTGCCCGTTGCAGCATCGAAGATCGATCTCCGAATTGATGATGACAACCTGCTCTCAATCACACCGGCTTCCTTCAGAACGATCGCAACTGCGATACCGCTCGATCCATCGAGCTGCTACTCAGGGGCCAGCCGATACGCTGGCGCTGTTCTCCACCCGTCCGCCGTAGTCGTTGATGGTGATGAAGCGCACCTTGTCCATGGGACCGGTGGCATCCAACGTCAACTGCTGGTTGGGGCCGACCATCTTTCCTTTCTCTTCAACCAGCCTGTCTGCGCTGGCGCTGATTGCATGCACCTCCGCCAAGGTCACGTGGTAAGGCGTGGGATTGTCTGCCCTCAGCTTTCCGCCCGACCAACTCCAGCGCAGTTTCGGCGGCGCATCATTGGCGGTATCCGGCAGCCTGTTGGGGCGGTAGAACAACTTGATCCGCGAACGGAAAGCCACCTGCAGATAGTTCTGCTCTTCACCGGTTTCCTTCGGCGATGGCGCGACATCCAGTACGTTCAACCAGAACAGTGACTCGCGATCCTTCGGCAGATCCGCACCGGTGAAGATCACCCGCAAGGCTTGGCTACGCCCTGCCTCAACCCGGGCGATGGGCGGCGTCAGCAGGAACGGAGCGTCACTGTTTTCTGCCGTCTGCTCGGGGTCGCCGCTGTCGATCCACGCCTGTACCAACGATGGCGCCTCGCCAACATTGTTCACCTGGACGGTGATCTCGCGCGCCTGCTCCGGGTAGATCACCCGTGTCCCGCTGATCACCACGCCCGCCATGGCCGACGGGGAAAACGACGCCATCAACACTGCGCCAAGCAGTGTCACTGGAATTTGTGCTTTCATCGCAGTCGCTGCTTCTATGCGTGGAAGATATCCCTCGGCCGGCCGCATCGCCGACCGAGGGTGACGGCAACTGCAATCAGTTGTAGATGATCGTGTACTTCACGCTGCTGGTGACTTCACCCGGGCTGACCGCGCCCTGGGCGTAGTACTCGACCGCGTAGTTGAGGTTTGCCGATCCATCGGCAGCAACAGTGACCCATTGCGAGTTGGTCTGCGGCTGGCCCGCGCCTCCAGCGGCGACCGGCAGCGCGAGGTTGTTGCTGCCAAGCAGCTGCAGCTGCACCTGGGTCGCAGCGTTGGCGGTAGCGGTGTTGTTCAAGCGACCGCTGCTGGCATCGATGGTGGCACCCGGCTCGAAGTAGGTCGCCACGCTGCCAGCATCGCATTGGGTCAGATTGATCGAGAACGGCGTGCGGCCGGCAACCTGGCCACTGGCCGCCAGCGCGCTGGCGCCCACCGTCGGCAGGGTCACGGTGAAGTCCTTGCCCTGCGGCGTGGAAACGGTGCAGGTCTTGTCGGTGATTTCACCATTGAAGGTGATGGTGCCGTCAGCGGCGCTTGCGGCGAGCGGTGCTGCTGCCAGCAGGAGTACTGCGATGATGTTGACGTTGCGCATTGCGATTACCTTGCTCTGATGGAGTGGAAGTGGGTCCGGGGCAAGCAAGGAATTCAACGAAGCAATACTCAATCCTTGACTCGCTTCCCGATCAGGACTCGACACCTGCTGTTCGAGAACTGGACGAGAAGTTATCAGGAACAAATGTGACGCTCTCCACATTAATTGCCAATTAGCCGTTCCAATCAAATCTGCGACAGCCTTTCGCATGACAGCTGCACATGCAGCACATGTGTGCCCTTTCGTGTATCCGGATTTCACTCGGTACAGTCGATCGACCAGACGTCTCATCTGCCGTGGAAAATGATCGACTTGATCGTGATCACTCAACACGCGTGATGTCCGCGAGCAGAACGGCAAGTTGCCTCTTCTGTTGCGTTTCGCGCAGGCGCCTACTGAAGCTCCCAAACGCGGAGTACGGCCATGATTCGTTCTCTCCTGCTCGGTGCGGCGTTGCTTTCCATCACTTCGGCAGCCAACGCCAGTCAAGGCACCATTCGCTTCGTGGGACGCGTAGTTGATTCAGGCTGCAGTATTGGGCTGGTGCGTGATCAGCGACAACTGAACCTGGATACCTGCCCGATGTCTGCGCAAGGCGCGCAGCTGGAGGTATCCACTCTGGCCACCGGCGATGTCATCACCTTGGCCGCCTACAAAGCGCAGGTTGGGCTTGCGGCACATCAAGGCGAAGCACACGAGCGCTTTTTTTCCAAGAGCTACGCACTGCAGCCCAGCCCGGGGCAACAGGCAAAAGCAGGCTATCTGGTAGTGGTCACCTACCCGTGACACCCGCAACGGAAGCCGGCAGACCTGAAAGGCCTGCCGGGCTCCGTCCCACTTTTCCATGGTCATCCGATTGTTGGGCTGCAACCCTTGACGCCAGCGACCCGCGCCGATCAGTCGACGTGCAAGGACTCGCGAATCGTGAAGTCGCGCGAGTACCGCGAGCCCTCGCGGTCAATGCTGGTATCAGGCTGCAGGCACGCGTGGAGTACTCTGGCTTCGAACCGCCCGCACACTCCAGCCAGCCAACAACAGCGAGCACGCGAGCGCATACACCGACGCCACAATCATCTGCGTCCAGATACCCGGCACGAGCTTGAGCAGCACCATCGCCATCCCCAGCACCAGCACCGCCAGCACGGGAAGGCGCAGCATCAAGGAGTCGGCCAGCAGCGCGTAGCGGCGCAGGAACAGATAGGCCGTGAGCAGGCAGCCGGCCAGCGCTGCCCAAGCGATGCCCGCGATGCCAGTGACCGCGGGCACCAGCAACAACACCAGCGCATTGAGACTACTGCCCATCAATTCGTAGCGCATCGGCAACACGGTGTTGCCAACCGCATAAGCGTAGCGCGCGAGCAACGCATTCCACGCGCCAAATACAATCACGCAGGCAAACCACGCCAGCAACATCGGCAACGCGCCCTGCTCCATGCCTGCAGGCAGCAACAGCTTCACCAGCGATGGCGCGCTGGCAATCATGCCAGCCGCGGCGGGAATGGTCAGGGTAGCCGTCACCAGCAGCCCGAGACGTAGTGCGTTGCGTCGAGCGGCCTCGTCTTCGCCCAGCTGCGCCATGCGCGCCAGCACCACCTGGTTGAGGCTCATCAGCGCGACCAGTGGCAGGTTGACCAGTTTGCGTGCCAGATTGACCAGCGTGATCGCGCCTTCACCCAGGAACGAGGCACATATGCGCTCCAGCAAGACCAGCCCTTGGCTGGCACCTGCGCTGGCGAGCAGCGGCCCTAGCCGACGGTACAAGCCATACGCATCGGCTTGCTGCCAGTGCCAACGCCACGGCCGCCAGCCACCGCGCCACAGCAGCGGCAGCACCGAGAGCAGCATCAACACCGCACCAGCAACAAAGGCCCAGGCCAGATCGCGTTCGTTGGTTGCCGAGCGCTGCATCAACAGCAACAGCACCGCCGGCAGGTTGTACAGAAACGAACCCAGGCCAGCCACCAGGAAGCGTTGCTGGGCCTGCCCTATCGCTGCTGCCAATGCATGCACCAGCAGCATCGGTACCACGCAGGACAGAATCAACAGGCTGGACGCGGCCGTATGCTGCACGCCCGTCACCAGGCCAGGTCCGATCAAGCGGACCCAGATGCCCGCGCCTGCCGCCAGCGCAATCGCGATCAGCGCGCCCACCAGCAGCAGACTCAGCATCTGCGTGGACACCCATGCCGGTTGTCGCGGGCCTTGCAACTGCTGGTACAACGGCAATGCGGCGGACGACAACAGGCCTGCAGCCAGCGTCATGCGGATGGCTTCGGGCAGGAACAACGCGACCAGGAAACCATCACTGCGTGCACCTGCGCCCCAGGCATCAACCAACAGCCATTCGCGGCCGAAACCGAGCGCGAGCCCGGCCACCGTCACCAAGGTCAACCAGAGCGTGGCGCGGAACATGGCTCAGTGCAGCAGGGTCAGGATGTTCTTGCCACCCACCCGGTAGGACAGGTTGTGCGGGCGTTCGCCCATTGGCTTGGCGCCGCTGCCGCCGATGATCTTGTACGGCGGAACTTCCTTGGCCACAACGGTATTGGCGGTGATCACGCAGCCACGCCCCAGGTGCGCACCGTGGGCGACCAGCGCACGGCTGGCGATCCACACATAGTCCTCGATCACGATGGGCGCCGACACCGACCAGAATTCCGGGGCGGTCAGGTCATGCGTCCCGGCGATGATCAGCACATGCGATGCAATCGCGACGTGGTCGCCGATGCGCAGGCCCGCACGCGCATCGATCTGGCAATGCCAGGCAATCACGCTGTCCTTGCCGATCACCAGGCTGTCCATGCCCAGTACCTCGGTGTTGCGCCAGATGGTGGAGCCCTCACCAATCTTTGCGCCGCCGATACGCAGCCAGGTCAGGCGTACCCAATGGAAAGGCACCTTGTTGATGGCGATGTTGTAGAGCTGCTCCCACAGGCGCAGGCAGCGATCCTTGAACGTGATCCAGTTGATGCCGTAGCGCGGCACCAGTTTGGTCGGCAGTTCCATCTTCAACTCGTGGTAGAGGCGCTTGCCCAGCGGATGCTGCAGGCGCCATTCAATATCCACCGAGCAGATCGACACGCGCAGCTGATCGCCACTGGCTTCCTCGAACGCGCCCTCGTTGGCCAGCAACCACTCATAGGCCTCGGTCAACGCGGCAGGTTCCACCCCCATGCGCGCAGCGTAGTCGCCAAGCCGCGAGCGCAGGTCGACGGAATGAAAAATACGATGCCTCATTGCTGCTTCCTCGAACTCGATAAAGGCCGGCCCTCTGCGCCGGGTGGAACAGCGGCTGCGCTCTGCAGCCCGAGCCCCATCACCAGCCAGAACAAGGCCACCAGCACCATGGTGAAACTGTAGTAGTGATCGATCAGCCCTGTCAGCAGGGCGGCGACCAGCGCGGTGGTACAGCCCATCCACAAGCCGTTGCGGCGGTCGATGGTGAGCACCTTGCCCTGCGGCCGCACCTGCCGCCACCAGCGCCAGGTCACCACGCAGTACAGCAGCATGCCGAGCAGGCCCAGCTTGTACATGTAGTACAGCCACAGGTTGGAGATACCAAGCAATCCACTGCCGGGTACCGGCGGCTCGGTACGGAAACCAATTCCCAAGGGATAACGCGCAACAGCCTCGGGGAAGCGCTTGTATTCATCCACGCGTACCTCGGTACTGGCGTTGTCCGATGAGAACATCGTCGCCAGACGGTCCTGCAGTGGCGCATAGGTCACGGTCAGTACGCCACCGAGAATGATCCCGGCCATCACCATTGCCCGCGCATACGGCACCCGCAGCCAGGACAGCCACAACAGCACCACACCGATGGCGAGGATGGCGCCGCGCGAGCTGCTCAGCAGCAGGGCAGCCGCGCCGAGCACGGCCACCGATGCCCCCAGCACGCGTCGCCAACCGTGCTGGTAGAGCCCGTAGAACGCAGCAAGTGGCACGAACATCGCCATCGCACCGCCGGTCAGGTTCGGGTGGACCCACGGCGAACCGAGACGTGCGTTCTCTGCGCTGAAGATGTCCAGCAAGGCCTCCGGGTGCGCATAACGCAGCTTCTCCAGCACGGGAATCATGTCCAGTGCGCTGCGTGATTTGACGAACATCCCCAGCGACAACACCAGCATCGCCAGATTACCCAGCAACAGCATCACCACCAGCTGCTCGCGCTGCTTCTCCTGTGACAGCATCAGCGGCGCCAACAGCAGCAATGACAGGTTGGCCAGCCAGCGTACCCAGTTCACCGGCCCGTTGCCGTCAGCCACGATCGTGACCTGCCCCACCACGAACGGCAGCGCGCTGAATGCCATCAACAACAGCATTCCACGTTCGACGCTGCCCCACTGCGGCCGCTCCAGCCGCTGGAAGAACAACTGCAATGCCACCCCGGCCCAGGTCAGCCCGAGCATGGCCTCGGCCACGGTGAAACGAAAGCCGACCTGCAAGGTGCTGAAGGGCATGAACGTCGCCACCAGCGCGAACAGCGACAAGCCGACCACTGGCCAACGCAATACCACCAATGCGGCTGGCAATCCCAGCAGCACCACGATGAACTTGGACGGCGGCAGGAACAGCAACAGACTGCCGAACAGCAGGCCGCACAGCACCGCGATGGTCGTGCCCAGCCTCATCGCGACGCCGCCTGCAGCAGTTGCGCTACGCGCTGCTGGTAGGGACCAGCGGCGTAGCGCTGTGCTGCCGTGATCAAGGTTTCGCGTGCCTCGTTCTCGCCACGCCCGCAAGCCGCTGCGAGCAAGGCATCACGCAGCGACGTCGCACTCCGTGGATCGAAGCGCAACGATTGCGGTGGAGTGATTTCATCCAGCGCACTGCCGGTGGCAACCGCGACCGGCGTGCCACACCCCAATGCTTCGATCACCGGCAGACCAAATCCTTCCGCGGTCGCCGGGTGCAGCAGACGTTCGGCATCGTGATAGAGCCGCGACAGCTGCGCGTCACTCAATCCGCTGCGCCAATGCAGGCCAGGCAGGCCAGCCAGCTCCGCGTCCACATCGGCGCGATCGCCAACCAGCACCAGCTCCGGCAGCGGATTACCTTCCCCACGTAGCGCACGCCATTGCTGCAGCAGGAACGGAATGTTCTTGCGCGGCTCGCGGGTCCCCACCACCAGCCAATAACGCGCGGGCAAGGCTGGATCGGCCGCCGCGCTGGGTACCGCCAA
This sequence comes from Stenotrophomonas sp. STEN063, assembly GCF_056854515.1. Lineage (NCBI taxonomy): Bacteria > Pseudomonadati > Pseudomonadota > Gammaproteobacteria > Lysobacterales > Lysobacteraceae > Stenotrophomonas > Stenotrophomonas sp. STEN063. The sequence goes on along the minus strand of NZ_JBXFWF010000017.1, from coordinate 47,825 downwards.
TGGCAGCACTGCGTTGGGCAATACCGAGGTCCGCGCCCGCGCACCCGGATACAAGCGGGCAAGCTCACCAGCGCTGAACTGTGATGGCGTCCAGATCGTGTCTGCCGCACGCACCGCGTGCCCAATCAGGAAGCGGTCCATGGCACCGTAGACACGACCATGCAACCACGTGGCATGACGCCCTGACAAGGTCAGCTGGAATACGTCGTGCAGCAACAGCACCTGCCTGCGCAGCGTCGCCGGGCGGCGCAGCGGCAAGCCGCTGTTGGCGGTGGCGATGTACAGATCGATGCCCTGCTGGCGCAACGCGCCCGGCAGGAAACCCAGCTCGAAAGCCATGCGCGTACGCGGACGGTGCAGGCCATTGCTTGCCACCGACGCAGGCGGACAGATCGCCAGCTGCCGGTGCGGGTGCCCATCCGGCGCCATGCTGAAGCGCACCAGTTCACGGCCTTCGGCCAACAGTGCCTGTTCAAGCGCCAGCACCTGACGGGCGATGCCCGAGTGCGGCGCGGCGGTGACTGGCCGGTAATCAATGCCTATGCGCATGTCAGCTCGGTGTACACCGCCTCCAACTGGTCGGCCGAACGCTGCCAATCATGTTGCGCGCGCACGTAGTCACGGCCAGCCTCACCGGTCGCATGCGCCAACTGCGGATCGGCCAGCAGCTGCAGCGCCGCAGCAACCAAGGCGGCAGTATCGCCCCCGCCTTGATAATGCGTGCCACGCTGGACGTCCAGCCCGGACACCGCCTGCGCTGTGGCGACCACCGGCAAGCCCGCCGCCATTGCCTCCAACACCTTCAGCTTGGAACCGCCACCGTCGCGCAGCGCGGCCAGGAACAGACTGCTCTTGGCCTGCACCGGTTGCAGACTGGGGACGAAACCGCGCCACTCGATGCGTGCATCCGGCCAGCGCTCGGCCCAGTGCGTCGGCAATGCGTAACCGCACAGGCATAGCCGGGTCTGCGCTGCAGCCGCCCAGATCGCCGGCATGATCTCGTCCAGCAGCCATTCCACCGCATCGATGTTGGGCGCGTACTCGAAGTTGCCGACGAACAGGATCCGTCCGGCGCCAGGATCGGCCACCACCTCGGCAAAGGCCTCGGTATCGGTGCCATTGACCACCACGGCGATGGGCTGCCTGCTGTATGCGGCCAGCACCTTGGCATCATCCTCGGTCAAGGCCACCACCTTGCGTGCTGCACCCACTACGTGACGTTCCCAACGCTGGTAGCGCCAACGGTCCAGCCGCGCCAACGGCCTGAACACTGCAGGCAGGCGGCTGTAGGTGACCTCGGCAAGCGTGGATTCGACATTGTGCTCACTGAGCAGGAAACCCGCCGCGTACCGCTGCAATGGCGCCCGGCACGGTTCGTACATGTACGAATGCTCCAGCTGCACCACATCCCAAGGCTGCTCCAGCAACGTTCCCAGCGTGCGACCGAAGTCCGGCGCGTGACCATTGACCGAAGCCAACAGCGGCACCGGTGACAACAGTCCGTTGATCATCGTCTTCAACGAACGCAGCGGGCGCCGCTGCAGCACGATCAGGCGCTCCAGCAGCGGCTCGAGTTGCGCCTGGGTTGCAGCGTCCAACGGCACTTTGCTTTGCACCAGCAAGGTGATGCGATGTCCGCGCGCGGCCAGGCAACGCAGCAGATGGTATTGGCGCAGCTTGCCGCCACTGGTGGTTGGCCATGGCAGGTAAGGCAGGATCCACAGAATCCGCAGCGGTCGCATCACCACTCCAATACCGAAAGCGTCGTCGATACCGGTACGTTGACCGCATCGCCGCTGCCGATCTCCTTGTGCGCGCCGCTCAGTACATCGTGCAGCACCGCCTGCTTGAGGCCATTGACCTGCACCTGCCCGGGTTGCGCGCCCCAGAACAACCATAGCCGGCGGCCGTCCGGGCGCTGCCAGCCAATGCTGATCATGCCCGGCGTATTACCGGTGAATACCGGCGCCTTGCCCGGGACCAGACGCGGTCCGGTGATCTGCAGCAGCCGTTGCACCGCGCTGTACACCGGCTTGGCGGCAGCAGCTTCATCCAGCAGCCCATAGCGCCGATCACGCGCACCTGCGCGCTGGTCCAGGTCACTCAGCGCGAACAGGAAAATCTTGTCGTAATCCAGCGCGCTCATCAGCGCCAGGCGACGGGTCACGAAGTCCGCCTGCCCCTGTGCGCCGATGATGGGCTGCTCTTCCTTGGGGCCTGCATAGCTGGACCAACCCCATTCGTCGGCCCAGATGTCACGCGCACCGGCGGCGCGCAAGGATGCATTGCCTTGGCGGGCACGCTGCACGAAGTCCATCGCATGTGCGTCGTCGCCTTCCGGATACAAGGAGTACGGGTGATAGGCGGTAATCACGTCCAGCGAGAACAAACCGCCCTTGGCCAATGCTTCAACCATCAGCGCGCCACCGCGGGTGGGCATCTGGCTGAAGTAGCCCATGCCACCCAGCACGATCTTGCGACCAGGCGCTTCGCGACGCATGGCCTCCACGCTGGTCAACAACAGCTGGCCATAGGCGGCAGGATCCTCGCGCGGTCGCCAGAATGCCGGCAGGTTGGGCTCGTTCCACACCTGCCAGGCAACAACCTTGGGATAGCGCTGCGCCAGCTGCACCAGGGCGCGCGCGTAGAGCTTGGGATCCTTCGGCGGGTATTGGTCCGGGTTCGGACTGCCGGCTGGTGCGGAGGTGGCATGCGGCGCCGATCCGACCAGATACACCTCGGCCTTGAGACCGCGCCGTTCCATTTCCGCCATCAAGGGGTCCAGTACATCCCAGCGGAACTGGCCTTCGCGTGGTTCGATGGTGTCCCAGTGCAGATCCACCCGCACCCACTGCAGGCCCAGGGCCTGCAGCTGGTCCATCTGTTTGCGGTATTGGCTGGGCTCAAACCACAGGAAGTGTGCGTTCACGCCGAGATAGTCGGCCCACACCAGCGGTCGCGGCGGCACCAGTTCCTGGGCCGCGCGTTCGCCCTTGGCACAGGCAGTGACGCCCCATAGCAGCGAACCGACCAGCACTGCTGATGCAAGTACCCGCAGCAGCCGCGCCTTGAACATGCCTGGTCCTTTCATTGCTTACGCTCCACAACCGATCTAAACAGTGCCGCAAATTCGCTGGCAATGGTCGCCCACTGACGCTGTGCGCCCAGCGCGGATGCCGCTGCCGCCCAGCTGTGCGCCAACGACGGCTCATCCAGCAGGCTGCCAATCCGTTCGGCCAGGGCCGCGCTCTGCCCCTGCGCATAGACCACGCCGTTGCCGTGGGAAACTTCCTCGGCAAACGCGCGCGCATCCGAGGCAATCACCCCGCGCCCGCTGGCGTTCGCCCACGACAGGGCACCACTGGTGCCGCGCATGCGGCCAAGCAAGGCCAACTTCTTTGAATCGCGATACGGCAACACCATCGCGTGATGGGCCTGCACGCAGTCCAGGATGCCGCTGGCAGGCAGGTCGAGCTGCCACTCGATCCGATCTGCGATGCCCAATTCGGCAGCGCGTCCCCGCAGCTGCGACAGGTAGTTGCCGCGGCTGCCAAACGCCAGCTCAGGCGCCGATCCGCCAGCCATGGTCACTGCAAGCCGCGCCTGCGGGCGCTGGCGAAAAACGGTGGCCAAGGCATCGAACAGATCCTCGATCCCCTTGCCCGGATAGATGAAACCGAAATACAGCAGCTTCAGCAGCTCGCCGTCAGGCAACGCGGCGGTAGCAAACACCGGATTGCCGTGCGCGATGAAGTGCACCTTGCCTGGCGCAACCTGCATGCGCTCGACCAGACAGCTGCCGCCGGTACGGGTCAACGCAACCATCGCATCCAGACCGGCAGCCAGGCTGCGCTCGCGCGCCAGCGTGCGCCGGTCCTGTGCCAGCGCCAGCAGCTGCGGCAAGGGGCGCGGCCAGGTCGCTATGCGGCGGGCCAGCCCCTGCGCAAGGTCCGGTGAGCGCCATACCAGCCGCTCCGGGTCATGCACGGTTGCGCTGGTCGCCAGTTGCGGCCAGCGCGCACGTAGTTGTTCAAGCGCGAGGAACTCGGGGCTGCGTCCACCGCCCAGCTGCGCATGGACGATATCCACGTCCTGCCAGAACGCTGCGTCACCTGTGTCCCAAGCACCGTCTGCGTGCTGCGGTGGTACCCGCACATCGACGCCCGCGCCGCGCAGCGCCTCCATCCACGCCTGCGCGTAGTCGGCGATGCCGTTCTGCAACGGCGGCAGCGGTGCGAGCAGCGCCAGCTTCACTCAGTACGCTCCGAGCCAACGACTGATCGGCTTCCAGAACCTGGCCGGGATTTCAAAAACGCGACGATTCAGCACGATGCCGTCGACACGCCCCAAGGCATCCCGCAGCAACGCCAGGGCGTTTTCCACTGCCGGCACCGTGGTGCTGCGCGCCTGCACCACCAGAATGATGCGATCGCAGCCGCGCAACGCAATCAGCGCGTGCTCGTCGCTCAGCGGCGGCGCCTGCACGATCACCATTTCGCCCGGCTGCGCCGGCAGTGCGCCCTCGCGCACGCTATAGCCCTGCTGCCTGAGCACGATGGCCAGACGCGAGGCAATGAAGCTCACGCCTTCGCCGGAACGGCCCGAGGTCAGGCCCACCGACAGGCCATGCTCGGCGATCTGCTCCAGCGGCAGGCGGCAATAGATGCGGTACAAGGCCGCACGCAAGGGTTGCGAAGCATCCTGGTCGCGTTCGATCTCCGGTACCGTGGCCAACAGGGGCACGTTGAAGGTTTTCTCGATGCGGCCACCGTCATGGATACGCTGGTCCATCAGGTACAGCAGGAACACCACCACCAAGGCCACGGCCAGCGCCACCGGAATGGTCAGCAGCAGCATCAACATGCTCTTCGGGAACACGCGCGACGGGGTGAAGCTCGATTCACCGACCAGCGCCACATTGCTGAGGCGGTTGCGATTCAGGTCACGGATGACGCGCGCGCGCAGCAGATAGTCCGAGTACTGCGCAAACGTCTTCTCGGCAGAACCCAGCTCCAGGCTCAAGCGCGACAGCGATGGTTCCGCCGCCATCACTTCTTCGCGCGAGGCCTGCAGCTGCTTGAGCTGCTCATCGATCTCGGCGATGTTGGCGTCGATCTTGGCCACATTGATGCGCGCATCCTGCATGTCCTGGCGCAGGCGGGTGCCCAGGGCGTTGGGCGCGACATTGCGCGAGCGCACCACATTGTCATTGACCGCTGCGATCTCCGCTTCCAGTCCGGCAATGCTCTCATCCAGCGCACGTACCGGCGGCGCACCTTCCTTGAAGTTGCGCAGCAGATCCAGGCGCTGCTGTTTGAGTCCGTTCAACTTCAGCTTGAGGTCTTCGCGGGCAGGATTGAGGCTGATCTCGCGCTCGGTCACCACTTCCCCTGCGACCGCAGGCAACTGCCGGCCAGCCGCGCCGAGGATGCCGAGCAGCGCCTCGCGCTCGGCCTGCAGTTCGCGGCGGTGACGGTACAGCTTCTGCAACTGGTCGGTCACGTCCTCGATGCGCTGTTCGACGCTGGTGGCATCGATGACACGCAGGCGATCACGCAACTGCTGCTTCAGCTTGATGATGGTGTCGTTGAGCTCGGTGTTCTGCTGCTGGTAGAAATCAAACAGCGCATCACCGCCAGCGGCATTGGCGCGCTCGTCGAAATACGCGTCCACCCAAGCCTGCGAAATACCCTGGGCGACATGCGGATCGCTCCAGGTCACACGCATCTCCATCACGTTCGAGCCCGGATCGTGGCTGACCGTCAGGCGCTTGGCCAGGCGTGCCGCAAGGCGATCCTCCGGCGGCGCCTTGTCCATCAGGCCCACGCCGACGAACACATCACGGACAACTTCCTTGCACCAGGCCGCCGCCTTGCCCATCTGGAACTTGAAGCGCGCCCAGCCGCCCTGCGGCGGTACCGATGACATCGCCAGGTAGGCCTTGGCGACCTTCAGCATGACCGGTGCGCTGGTCGCCATCTTTTCCTCATCCAGCAACGGATCGCGCTGCGGGCTCTGCTGCACGAAGCCCGACTCCGGGCCCGGCTGCACCGGCAACTGCACGCTGGCGCTCTGCGTTGGCTTGACCAGCAGGCGCGCATCGGAGACGAAGCGATTGGGCAGCAGGAAGGCACCGGCCACCACCACCGCGATCGTGACCATCAGGGTCAGGCGGAACTCGCGGGCGAAAATGAACAGCAGACGCAGCGCGTCGCGAAGGCTACGGACTTCGATCACGGCACGGTTACCTCTGGCGTATTGATCCGGTAGGACGGCTCGTTTATCTGGTAGTTGGCCGATGCACCGAAACCACGGAACATCAGCAACTGGCCGACATACATGTCCACGCGCTGGATCGCATTGCCGATCCGCGAGCTGGGCACGAACACCAGGTCACCGCGCTGCAGCTGCACCCCCGGCTGGCCGTTGGTGGCAGGGCTGAGCAGGGCCGCGTAGTCGAAGAAATAGACCTGCTGCACGCCATCGTCATCCTGGCGCACCAGCGCCACATGATGGCTGTCCGCGGTCGGCAGCACGCCCCCGGTGGCGGTGATGGCCTGTGGCACGGTCACCGCCGACATCAGGTCGAAGGTTCCCGGGTTGCGCACGGCGCCGCCGACATACACCCGGCTACCGGGCGCTTCAGCGATATTGATGGTCACCCGCGGCTCGCGGTAGATCGCATCCAGCCGTTCGCTCAGCTCCTCGCCGATTGCTTCGGGGGTACGCCCGCCAGCCTTGACGATGCCGATGAATGGATAGGCGATATTGCCGTCGGGCCTGACCCGGTACAGCGTTGCCTCGTCCTTCTCCGCTGGCGTCTGCGCATCGCGCACGATGCGCAGCACATCGCCGGTATGCACCTTGAGCACCGGCTTGGGCAGCTGTTCCGGGCTGAAATTGCTGATCTGCCGCTCACGCACCACCTTGCCAGCGGGCAGCTGGACAACGTTGGACATGGCGCAGGCGGTAACCAACAGGGTAAGCAGCGCCGGCAGCGCCAATCGCAGGGACTTCATGATTGCCTCCAGTAGCCGGTAAACATTCCAATGCGTCGCTTCAGGCGCAGCGGCAGATGCCGTTCCATGTGCCCCAGACGATAACCAATGAACTTTGCAGCGGTGCGCAACAACGCACCGGGTATTGCAGTGACCGCACCGGCCTGGCGCAGCGCGCGCAGCTCGGAACGCACAAAGCGCCCACCTTCGCCGCCGGCACCACCAAAGCTTTGCCGTATCCAGCCCTCGCGCGAATAGAACACGCCGATGTCGAAGTAGCGTCGCAGCTCTTCCACGATGCTGTAGTCGTGCGAGTGCCAGGCCTCGGCAGCTGCCACATAGTTGACCGCCCAGCCCGCCAGCAGCGCGCGCGCGGCGACATGGGTGTCCTCGGTGCCGATCACATCCTCTGGAAACCCGCCCACCTCGGCCAGCACGTCGGCGCGGTAGGCGCAGAACGCATCGGAACTGAAGCAGGTCTTGATGCCGAGCTCGGCGGCGTCGCTGCTGCGCTTGATGCGGCCCTGCGACGGATAGTTGAAGGCGCGCGCATGCCGGGCCAGGATGCCGGCCTCCGGATGCGGAATCTGCCGCCCGTAGGCCACCGCCACGTCGTCAGCGGCATACACGCCATCCACCAGCGCCTGCAGCGCATCCGGCGGCACCGGTATCGCATCCTGGGTCATGTAGATCAGCACATCGGCGCTGACCAGGCTGGCCGCAAGACGCCGCGTGCCGCCATGGTTGAAGGTGGCCGGATCAATCTCCACGACGCGCGCACCAAACTCGCGCCAGCGCGCGACACCGCCATCGGTGGAGGCACTGTCGATGATCAGCAGCTCGTCCGGCTGCAGCGACTGCGCGCGCAGCGCAGGCAGCATCCGCGCCATATGCGCTTCACCGTTGCGTACTGGAATGATCAGGGCAACACGCGGCCTGGCCATCAGTACGCCGCCTTCATCGACAACACGGCCGGCAAGGTGCGCAGCAGGATGAAGGCATCCAGCCCAAGCGACCAGTTCTCGATATAGGCCAGGTCGTACTCGACGCGCTTCTGCAGCTTCTCGACGGTATCGGTCTCGCCACGGTAACCATGCACCTGCGCCAGACCGGTGATGCCGGGCTTTACCTTGTGCCGCGCCACATAGTTGGCGACCGCCTCCTCGAACAGGATATCCGCCGCTTTGGTGGCAGTGGCATGCGGGCGCGGCCCGACCATCGACATGCTGCCGGCCAGCACGTTGAACAGCTGCGGCAACTCATCGATGCTGCTCTTGCGGATGAAGCGCCCGATCCGGGTCACCCGCGGATCGCCAGCGCGCGTCTGGGTCTGCGCATCCATGTCGCGTTGATCGTGGAACATGGAGCGGAACTTGTAGACCTCGATCAGCTGGTGGTTGTAGCCATAGCGGCGCTGCCGGAACAGCACCGGACCACGCGAATCCAACTTGATGGCGATGGCTACCAGCAGCATCAACGGCGACAGCAGCAACAAGGCCAGGCTTGCCAGCACCACGTCCTCGGCACGCTTGTAGGCAGGCGCCCAGCCTTTCAATGGCGGCTCCGAAACCACCAGCATCGGCACGTCGGAAATGTCCGCAACACGCGGCAGCGCGAAGTTGAAGGCCTGCATCTCCGGCACCAGGAACACCTGCACCGGCATTTTCCTGAGCAGCTCAACGTAGTGGTGGTTGCGCCCCTCAGCCGCCGCTGGCAGCGCCATCAGGACCTGATCCACCTCGTTGTTGCGGATCAGCTGTTCGAGCAACGCGAAGTTGCCGATCAACTGCGGCCGCAGGTTTGAGGCGATGCGGTCTGGACTGCGGTCATCGATGAAGCCCAGCAGGCCACTGGCGATATCCACATTCTGCTGCATGTGCTGTGCGAGCCGGCTGCCGTTCTCGGTCGCTCCAAGGATCACCGAGCGGCCAACGAAGTGGCCGTCGCGGATCCGCCGCTGGAAGAACGCCAGCATCAGCAGTCGCCCAAGCACCAGCAACAACAAGGTCGTCAGGTACCAGAGCAGCGCCATCTTGATCGGCAGGTAGGCGATCACCCGGAACACGGTATGCAGCATCAACACCAGGCCGAAGCTGGCCGACCAGGCAACGATGGTGGAACGGATCAGCACCCGATTGCTGAACATCTCCCGCCCGTACATGCCGAACGCGGTGAACACCAGGATGGTCAACAGACCGGCCAGCAAGGCCAGCACCCCATAGGTACGTATCAAGCTGCCGTCATGGACCCCCATCAGCAACAGCACCAGCGCCGCCGGCGAAACCGCAGCGCAGAAGTGGAAAATACGCGCCATCAGACGCGACCAGCGCATCACTATCGGGCGTGTATTTGCAAACAATGCATCTGAAAACGGTAAGCGCATTACGACGTCAGACACCTGTGCTGATGCGAACAAAACAGGCACACACCCACACAAACCGAGGCAGTCGCCTGCAAAGCGACGCCATCGGCTTGACCCTAGTGAGCCACCTGCCCCCCTGCAGACAACCGGCCGGACTCATTCAACGACGAGAACGGCTGTACCTGATCATCTGTTCCTTACCCGATACAATAACGTGATGGGACTCACGTTTACAGGGGTATAGGCACACGGATGCGCTGCGTTAAGGAATCAACCGCAGTTGTCAAGGCCAGATGACAGAAGTTTGACGCCTACTGAAGCTCGAAGACCTGCCGCAGATAGGACAGGTAGCCCGGATCATCACACATGCTCTTGCCGGGTGAGTCGCTGAGCTTGGCCACCGGCTGGCCATTGCAGCGGACCATCTTGATGACGATGTTCAGCGGCGTCGGGCCCAGGTCGTTGGTCAGGTGTGTACCAACACCGAAGGCAACCTGGCAGCGGCCACGGAAGTGGTCGTACAGCTGCATCACCTTCTCGATGTTCAAGCCATCGCTGAACACCAGCACCTTGCTGGTCGGGTCAACGCGATTGGCCTTGAAATGGGCCAGCATGCGGTCGCCCCACGCAACCGGGTCGCCGGAGTCATGGCGCACGCCATCAAACAGCTTGCAGAAGTACATGTCGAAGTCGCGCAGGAAGGCGTCCAGCCCGACCACATCCGACAAGGCGATACCCAGGTCGCCGCGGTACTCGCGTGCCCAGGACTCCAATGCCGCCACCTGCGAGTCACGCAGGCGCGGGCCCAGTGCCTGGAAGGCCTGCAGATACTCATGCGCCATGGTGCCGTGCGGGGTCATCCCATACATGCGCGCGAAGTACACGTTGCTGGTGCCGACGAACTGCGGGCCCAGCGCGTCGCGCAGCATCGGCAGCATCGTGCCATGCCATTCCCGCGAGTAGCGACGGCGGCTGCCGTAATCGGCGATGCGGCAGTTCTCGAAGCCGGCGGTATCGCGCAGCAATGCAGTCTTGGCCTGCAGGCGGCGCTCGCCTTCGGCGAAATCAGCGGTGGTGGTGTTGCGGAACCAGACTTCGTTGATGATCGCCAGCAACGGCACTTCGAACATGATGGTGTGCAGCCACGGCCCGGTGATGTCCAGCTCGATCTCACCCGGCACGGTTTCCGACGCACGCAGGCTGATGTACTTGCGGTCCAGGTGGAACAGGCCGAGGAAATCGGCGAAGTCCGGCTTCACGAAGCGCAGCCGACGCATGTATTCCAGCTCGTCGGCGGTGAAGCGCAGGCTGCACAGATGGTCGATCTCGCTGTTGATCTCGTCCATGTACGCGGCCAGGTCAATCCCCGGCGTACGGCATTTGAACCGGTACTGGACGATGGCGCCCGGGTACTGGTGCAGTACCGCCTGCATCATCGTGAACTTGTAGAGGTCGGTGTCGAGCAGGGATTGGATGATCATGCCCGGCATTATGCGCTGGCTGGCTGCTCCGGTTCAGCCAGCCGCTGGGGCTTGTTCATGGTCTGTGGCGGGCACTGGGGTTAGGGCGGAGGGTGATTGCTCGAAGAGCACCCCTCCCCAGCCCTCCCCAGCCCTCCCCTTGGCTGCGCCAAAGGGAGGGGGCAGAAGCGTGCATTGCTCCCTCCCTTTGGCGCAGCCAAGGGGAGGGCTGGGGAGGGGTGCTTTGAACGCCACAACACCCCAGATCCGAACTTACTTCAGCAACAAGCGCGGCACCTGCAACGCCGCATGCGCCCAGATCGCACACCACACCCCTGCCCTCACCGGCAGGCTGCGCTGGCTGGCTTCGAACTTGCGGAAGTAGCGCCACAGGCCGCGATGCTTGTGCCATTCCACGAAAAACGGCCGCGAACGGCTGGATACGCCACGCACATGCAGCACCTTCAAGTCATTGGCTATCGCCACCACAGCACCGGCCTGGCGTGCGCGCCGGCATAGATCCAGGTCTTCGGCATGCAGCCGGTAGCCGGCGTCCCAACCGTGCAGGCGGTCGAACAAGCCACGCGGCATCAGCAACAGCGCGCCCGACAAGGCCTGCACCTGCTGCAACGCTGCCGAATGGTCCACCTGCACCGCGAGCCGCGAGCCCGCACCAGGGTTGCGCAGCATCGCGGCGAAGTCCGGGTCGCGGCGGCGTACCGCTGGATCAGCGGCGCCGTCCTCGTCCACCTGCTCCACGCCGAGCAGGCAATCGCCCAACGGCCGGCCAAGATCGCGCAAACGCGCCAGGGTCTGCGGCTCGACCATCAGATCGGGATTGACGAAGGCCAGCCACGGCGAATGGCATTCGCTTGCGCCCTGGTTGCAGGCGGTGGCAAAGCCGGGATTGTCAGGATTGGCGATGAAACGCACACGGCTGTCGGCCAGCGCATGCCGCTGTGCGATCGCCAGCGAACCATCACGCGACTCGTTGTCGACCACGCGGATCTCGGCAACATCGGCGGCGGCGCGCAGACGCTGCAGGCACTCATCCAAGGTGCTTGCACTCTGGTAACTGACCACCACCACCGCAATCGAATCGCTCACACCGGCTCCGCGCCTGGAAGGGAACCACAGGCATCGAACAGGTCGGGCTGGGCTTGCGGCATTATCGCCTGCTCGCACAACTGCTGCAGTTGCTGGCGGTGGGCATGAAGCGGGTCGTTCATCAGGAACGCGGCCAGCCGCGCGGTCCACACCGGCCAGCGATTGGCCAGCACCTCCATGTCGCCTTCGGCCGGCCGACCTTCGCTGTGGCGGCCAACGAAGGCGTTGTCACACAGCACGTTGCGCCAACCCAGCCCGCTCATGCGCAGGCTCAGGTCTACCAGCGCGGCGTACCACGAACCATAACTGTGGATATCCAGACCGCCGGCACGGCGACGTGCACTTCCTCGTATCAGCACCGCATGGGTGACCGCAGAGGGCAGCTCGGGCTGCAGCAAGGGCATCGCCGCCAGGGCCTGCAGCAGCCGCGCCGGATCGGCAGGCAGCGGATTGAGTTCGCCGGCACGCGGCCATGATACGGCTTCGCCGGCGTTGCTCCACGGCGTGGCGGTGGCGATGGAGGCATCACGCGCCAGGCAGTCGCTGAGCTGCTGCAACCAACCGGCCATCGGCAAGGCATCGGGTGCAAGCACGGCGACATCGGCGTCGCCACAGGCCTTCAGCATCTCGTCCAGATGCGCGGCTTCGCCGATCGGACGTGGACGGCGCGTGTACTCGGCCTGCAGGCGGGTGCTGGCAAGCCAGTGTTCGATCACCACCTGGCCGCGCGGGCCGCTCTGGCCATCGTCGGCCAGCCACACCGGCGTACCCGCCGGTGTGTGTTTCTCCAATGCCGCCAGGCAGGCATCAAGCGCTGCATCATCCACACCCACCGGCAGCAGGATGACCGGCAGCGCCATGCTCAGCGACCCTTGGGTGCGTTGATCGGATCCAGCGCACGGAATTTGCTGCCGTACTCGTCGGTGAGATTGCGCGCCTCCTGAGGATTGCGAACGATGGTCGGGGTCAGCAGCACGATCACTTCGCTGCGTCGGCTGCTTTGCGTCTTGCGACCGAACAGGCCACCGATCACCGGCAATCGGCTCAGTCCGGGCAGACCGGATGAGCCCTTGGTGGCACTGTCCTCGATCAGGCCGGCCAGCATCACCGTGTCACCGGCATTGACCGCCGCTTCGGTCTTCATGCGGCGGGTGTTGATGCGTACGTTGCCGTTGTCATCAGGCTCGCCTTCGGGCGAGCTGACTTCCTGCACGATGTCCAGGAACACCATGCCATCGCGGGTGACACGTGGACGCACCTTGAGGATGGTGCCGGTCTCCAGGTACTGCACCTGCGCGTACTGGTTGTCGCTGATGCCGGACACCGACACCGAATACACCGGAATCTTGCTGCCCACATTCAACGTGGCCACCGCGTTGTTGCGAACGAACAGCGACGGGGTTTGCAGCAGGCGGACATCGGTGACCTGGTCCAGTGCCGTGATCACCGCAGCAGCATTCTTGCCGAGGAAGGTCCAGCTCAGCCCGCCGCCGCCTTTGCCGTCACCGGGAATCAGCGAGCCAGCGATATCACCCCAGATGCCGCGCCCGAGGGCTGACGGCAGGCCGGCGCCGCCGTCGGCAACCGGCCTGTTCACCGCCTGCTCGAAATACCAGTTGACGCCATAGCTCAGGTCACCGCTCAAGGCGACCTCGGCCACCTGCGCCTCGATGTGCACCTGCATCGGCATCACATCGAGCTTTTCCACTACTTCGCGGATCGAACGCCATGCCTGCGGTGTGCTGCGCACCAACAAGGTATTGGTTTCCTCGACGGCGGAAACACCGACGCGGTCGCCTTCCACTTCCAGGGTCACGCTGCCATTGCCCGAGCTGCGCTGCGGCAAGGCCATGCCCTCGCCCATGCCGCTGCTGCCGCTACCACCGCCCACGCCATCGCTTTTGCCGAACGAACCGCCGCCGTCACCGAGGTTGTCGTCGGCGCTGGCCGATGGATCGACGGTGCCACCGCCTTGCAGGCTGACTGCACTGGCGCCCGGCGCCAGCGAAGCGGCACCACTCTGCCCGCCACGCGAACCACTGCCAGCGCCGAACACTTCGGCCAAGCGGTCCGCCAGATCCTTGGCCTTGATGTACTTCAGCTCATACGAGAACAGACGCGCACTGCCGCCGGCACTGTCGATGCGGTCCAGCCACTGCTGGATCTGGTCCAGGTAACGCGCCTGCGGAGTGATCACCAGCACCGCATTGGCATTGTCCAGCGGCATGAAACGGAACATGCCGGCACTTGGCGTCTTGCTGGCTTCGCCGAATACCTTCTCAAGGTCACTGGCCACCTGTGAGGCGCGTCCGGACTGGATCGGGAACACGCCCACCGACATGCCCGACAGCCAATCCACGTCGAAGATCTCGACCGTGCGCAGGTAGTTTTCCAGTTCGGCGCGGGTGCCGCCCAAGGTGATCACATTGCGCGAGCCATCCACGCCGACAATCGCGTTCGGGCGTGCATACGGCTCCAGCACCTTCTTCATCTCACTGGCCGAGATGTACTGCAGCGGCACCACCCGCACCTCATAACCACGTGCGGCCGAGGCCGGTGCCGTGCTCGGTGCGACCGTGCCCGCCAGCGACTGGTCAGCCGGCACCACGTTGTAGCGGCCGCCGCTGTAGATCAGCCGGGCGTTGTTCCAGCCCAGCACCATCTCCAGCAGGTTCAGCGCCTGTGCCGGCGACACCGGCTTGGGCGTGGCCAGGGTTACCGTGCCCTGCACGGTCGGGGCGATGACGTAGTTCTGGCCGAGCATGTCACCGAGGATGGCTTTGGTGACTGCCTGTACCGATTCGCCCTCGAAGTTGAACACCGCCGTGCCGTTGCCAGCGGCGGTCAAGGCGGGGGTCGGTGCCGAGGCGGCAGCGCGGTTGATGACCGTGCCGTTGCCACGACGGATCACCGCCCTGCCTTGGGCGTCATCGACCTTGGGGGGATCTTCGGCGCCGAGCGGATTGGTGCGCGCTGCCTCACCGGGGGCCGGCGTACTGCTATCCGTCGCAGCATTGCGACGGATGTCCGGTGCCGGCGTGGTAACGCAGCCGCTCAGGGCACCGATCAGCAGGCTGACTGCAACTATGCGTGATGTCATACGCTCACTCTACGGGTTCTGGCGGCCGGAGCTGCCGTTCTGATTCTGTTGTGCCTGCCGACGGCGGGCCTGGATGCGATCACGGATCGCCTTTATCTGGTCTGCCGATGGCGCAACCGGGTCGGCTGCAGGCGGCGGAGTAGCAACGCTGACCGGCGGAGGAATCGGCTGCGAATTGCCAGGCAGGGGCACTACCCCCCCCTCTGTTGGCGGTTTGAGCCCGCCACTGAACACCTGCAATTCCAGGTTGAGCGTGCCGGCCGGGCCGCTGACCACCGCGCTGCGCGGCTGCAACGACAGCAGCTGCCAACCGTCCTGCACCTCACCGCCCAGGCGCAGGCGCAGCGACTTGCCCTGCTCGGTGGTCAAGGTGGCCATGTCCAGCCCCGGTGTCATCAATACGCCGGTCAAGCGCACACCTGTCGCTGCAGGTTCACCGGCTTCGCCAATGAAGAACGGATGCGGCCGCCGATCGCTGGCAAACAGTGGCCGGTTCAAGGCTTCGGCGTTGTCGGCGACCACCAGCTCCCTCGCCTGCGGTACCGCTGGCAAGGCCGGCACTTCCAGCGCTGCGTTGCTGCTGCCAATCCTGCCGCCAAGGCCGAACAGGCAGGCTGCCCACACCAACAGCGCCCAAGCCGCGAATGCAGCCAGCAACCAGGTGCGTAGACCCGCTGCGTCATTGCGCATTGGCTGCCTCCGTCGCTGGCGCGACCACGCCCGGGCGCAGGTAACCGCTGAGCTCGAAACTAACGTCCAGTCCGCCACCGCCTTCGCCCAGGCCGGCGGACAGGATGTCGAGCCGGTCCACGCGCAATTGCGGCGCACCGGTTTCCAGCGTCTGCAACACGTTCATCCATTCGCTCATGCCACAACGCAGCCGCGCCTGCACCGCAACGCGCGGGAAGCGGCCAGTGCTGTCGGCCGGCAACGGCGAGCGATCGCTGATCGCGCAGCTGCGCTGGTCCGGACTGGCCAGACGTGCCGCTTCCTCCAGTCGTTGCACCAGTTTGGAGGTCGCCAGCTCCGCTGAGCTTTCCGCCATGAAGCCGGGTTGATCGACCAGTGCCTGCTGGGCCTGCTGCAGCCGTTGCGCGACCTGCGGCGCCTGCCGCAGCTGCATGCCGATGCGCTGCTGGCGCTCCTGCAAGGCCTGGATTTCCGCTTCGACCACCAGCATCGGGCGGACCCACAAGGGCTGCACCAGCAGCAGGTAAATCATGCCCAGTACGGCCAGAAGCAGGCCAAGTGCCAACCAGCGGTCACGGCGTGCGGGATGCGTTGCCATCGGCAGCCTCCTGGTTGGGGCCGCGCAGTTCCGCGGTCAGGGTGAAGCGTTCACGCGCGGCACCCTGGCCGGTCTGCAACACACCGGTCAGCGATGGCGTCTTCCACAGCGTTGAGCCCTCAAGCTTGGAAACCAGCGATGACGCACTGCTGCTCATGCCGATCAGCTGCATGCGGCCACCTTCGATCGAGAGTTTCTCCAGCGAGGTATCGTCGCCCAGGCGCTGGCTGAGTTCGTTGATGATCTCCGTTGCGGTCGCCTGCTGGGCGCGTTGTGCGGTGAAGAACTGCTGGCCATCGACCATATCCTGCAGCTGCTGCCGCTGCGCGGCCACCGCACGCGCGCGCACCGCAGCTGCATCCACCTGTGCCGCCAGCCGGGTCGCGGCGGCGCGTCGATTATCCAGCAACTGCCACGCGGCAAGCACCAGCATCACAACGCCTGCGACCAGCAACAGCCGGTTGAGCCGGCGCATGGGATCGTGGCGCTGCCGGCGCAGTGCCGACGGCAACAGGTTCACTCCCAAGGGCTGGCCCTGCGCATCAACTGCATCCACGCCATCCAATTGCTGCTGCCACGTCTCACCCGGGCCCAGCAGCGCATCCACCAGTGGTCGCGGTACGACCACCAGTTCGGTATCCAGTTGTCCATCTTCGCGACGCTGCAACAGCCGCACGTCGTAATACACCTGCGCGGCGGTGAATGGCGTCTGCCGGTCTATCTCGAAACCCAGCACTTCGCGCAGGCGTGCCTCGGCGGCGGCCGGCATGCGCAAGGGTTTGCGCAGAACCGCGCTGGCTGGCAGCAGTCCGTGGCGCGGCAGGCTGGCCACGCGAGGCGGCAGCGCGGCATCCACCGCGTGCGGCGTGGCATCGGCAGGCAGCGCCTGCAGCACCTGCCGCTGGCCGTTCTGCTGCAGCGACAGCAGCAACTGCGCGTTACCCGCTTCCAACAGCAAGCGTGCATCGGACACACCCAGCAAGGCCTGCCAGCGCAGCGGCAGCCACGACAGCAGGGACTGGCTCCACCAAGCCCAGAAGCCACCCGCGCCCGGCGCAATGCGTGCACTCACCTGCCCCAGTCGTTCACGCAACCCCGTCATCTGGACATCGCTCCCTGTTCCCATTGCAGCACCGTATACGGTGCACCGACCACACCACCGGGATTCAGACGCACCACCGCGCGGACAACTGCCTGTCGCTCGGCCACCAATTGCACCTTGCTGGTGACACTGTAAGTGCCGGTGTCACCCCCTCCGGCTGAAGTTTCGCCCATTCCGGGATTGCCGTCTTCACGTTCGCGCTGGGCCAGGATCAAAGCCGCATCCATTCCCATCGCGGTCAACACCGGACCGGGGGCAAAACGCGGATTGGGCCGGGCGCTACCGTATACCGTCACCAGCGGCACAAGCTGTACGTAAAGTGCTGGTTCCATGCCGAGCACACGCTGCAGTTCGCTGACGCTGTCGAACGGTGCGTTCTTGGCGCCATACGGCAACCCGGCCGCCTGGTAGTCGGCGGTCTCAGCGCCGCCAGCTACCTGCAGCAGCGAATCCGGATCACGCCAATCGACGATGGCGCCGGCCAACCGCGCGGCCTTGTCCGGTGGCAGTTCGAGGCCACGCAGCAAGGCCTGCAGCAGGTTCAGGTCGGCCTGGTTCAAATCAACCTTGCCGGTCTCGTCAACGATGCGCAGCTCCACCGTGCGGCTGTCGAACTGCCAGCGATAACGCCGGCCATCGGCGCGCCAGCTGGGCTGGGTCGGGGTGGCGCGCATCCGCGACAATGCATAGTCGATGCCGGCGTGGGCAATCTGTTCGCCCCCGGCCAGGTCACCGGTGACCCGGCCCTGCAGGTGCTCGACCCGCGCGGTCAAGGCAAACGCGGCAATGGTCGTAGCCAACAAAGCCACCACCCACAGCACCAACACCAGGGCTGCACCGCGCGCCTTCATCGCCAGCTCCCGGCAATCGAGGACTGCGGCAAGGCCACCACCAGCGGCGGCCAGGCCGCACCCTGTGCGGGCGTGATTTCAATCGACACCAGCATCGGCATGCGGCCCGGGACCTCCCAGTTGTCCTGCCAGCGCCCCATTGCAGTCGTGCCCGGTTCGATACCGCGATAGCGCAGCTTTACCTGCTTCAGTCCATCTGCCAGCAACTCGCTGCCGCGCGGCGGGTTTTCCTCCAGCAGCTGACCGGATTGCAACAGGGTCAAGCCCAGACGCAGCTCCTGCGTCGAACCGCTGCCGCTGACCTCCAGCGTGTGCAGGTAGGGGCCGCCACGGCCCAGGTAATCCGGCACATTGGCCACAAAGCGCAGCTGCGTCGGGCTACCGGTAAACACTGCGGCGTTGCCACTGAGGGCGTCGCGTTCCAGCGCCAGGGGCATCGCCGAGACCAGACGCCGGCGCAGAAAACCTTCCACCGCGCGCATGCGCTCGTTGCCGCTGGCAATCGCCTCGCCGCGGCTGCTGATCGCGAGCGTCGAGCGCACCGCGGCGAACGCCAGTGCCATGCCTGCCGCCAGCAGCACGGTGGCCAGCAATACCTCGATCAGGGTGAAGCCACGTGCCCGCAGCGGATGACGCAATGAGGACCTCATGGCAGCACTTCCAGCGGTGCATTGGCGCGCAGTCGCAGGGTGCGCCAATGCAGTTGTTCCTGCGCGCTGTCGCCCCAGCGCACCTGCAGGTCCAGCAACCACAGCCGCGCCTGTTGCTGGCGTGGCTCAACATAGGGGGAAACCTGCAGGCTCCAGTGATAACGGCCCAGCTCCCACTCCCCCTGCTGGCGCCCGGCCTGCAATGGCGCTTCAACCCCCGCAACCGCCAGCAGCGATTGCGCATGCAGGGCGGCGCGGCCGTAACCGTCGGCCATGCTGACCTGCCGCGCAGCACCGGACAGGCTGCCCAGCAGCAAGGTCATCGCCAAGGCCAACAAGCCGAAGGCGACGATCACTTCAATCAACGAATAGCCGCGTTGACGCCTCATCCTGCGCCCTCACGCACCGGCCCGGCCTTGACCTCGCCGGTGATCCACGCAACGTCGATCCGCCACACAGCCTTGCCGGCACGCAGTTCAATGCGGCCGCCGCTGGAGGCGCCATCCTCGAAGAAACGCACGACGCCTTCGTCCTTGCGCGCCTGCAATTGCCCAGCGCCGGTGAATGTCACCACCAGCGCCTGTGGCAGCTCACCATGGTGACCGTCCGCGCCCTGCCAACGGCGGCTGCCCGGATTGATCTGCAACTGCTGTGCGACCCCGGTACTGATCGCACGGGTACGCGCATAACGCAGTTCGGCCGCCAGCGTCTTGCCGCTCGAGCGCAGCTGCATGCCGTCCATGCCACCACTCATCGCCATCGCAGCCATCATCGCCAGCGCGGCGACCAACGCCAGCACCAGTACCATCTCCAGCAAGGACATGCCGCGCATGCCTGCGGGCCGCGCGGATACGGCACGCGTGGCAGCAAGCGGTAGTGGAAAGCGCGTCACGACCATCAAGGCTTATTCGTAGCGGATGTCGGCGTTGTAGCTTTCGCCGCCGGGCTGGCCGTCGGCGCCCAGGCTGATCAGATCGAACGGACGACCTTCACCCGGCACCCGGTACTGCACCGGATTGCCCCACGGATCATTGAACTCCGCCGGTTTGGAATACGGGCCCAGCCAACCCGCCACACCTGCAGGCTGCGTGGACAGGTCCTCCAGCTTGCTCGGCAAGCGGCCGGTATCGAGCTTGTAGTTCTCCACCTTGCTGGCCAGCGTCTGGATCTGGGTCTTGCCAAGGTTGGCCTTGCCACGGTCGGCACCGCCCAGCACACGGCTGCCGACCAGGGTCAGCACCGCGCCAATCAGCACGATGACGATGATGATTTCCAACAAGCTCATGCCAGCCTGGCGTGCGCGTGACAGGGGTTGCTTCAGGGTTCGCCTCATTTCTTCATCCTTCCACGAAAACAGGGATCAACCGATGGCATTGGTAAGGTCGTACAGCGGCACCAGCACCGCGATGATGACCACGCCCACCACCGACGCCAACAACAAGGTGATTACCGGCACCAACGCCGCCAGCATGCGGTCGATGGCGCGGGCACTTTCCTGCTCAAAGGTATCGGCGGTCTTCAGCAGCATGCTTTCCAGCGTGCCGGACTCTTCGCCGACCTGGATCATCTGCAGGGCCAGGCGCGGGAAGCGGCCATTGCGTCCCAATGACGAAGCCAGCCCGGCACCGTTCTTCACCGCCTCGGCGGCTTCACTGACGTCCGCGATCAGGGCACGGTTGCCGAGCACATTGCGGGCAATGCCCAGCCCGGCGAGCAATGGCACGCCATTGCGCAGCAAGGTGCCAAGCGTGCGCGCAAGCCGCGCGCTCTCCAGTTTGGCAACCAGTCCGCCAATCATCGACCGTTTCAACAGCCAGGTATCAAAGGCCAGACGGAATACCGGATCACGCCGCTTGCGCTCCACCCACAGCAGCAACAACGCTGGCACCACGATGAAAACGAACCAGCCCTGGCGCACCAGCAGGCCGACCTCCAGCACCGCGCGGGTAAACCACGGCAAGGTCACATCGAGGCTTTGGTACATCAGCGAAAACTGCGGCACCACGTAGCCGAGCAGGAACAGCAGCGCCAGACCCACCACCACCAGCAGGATCGCCGGGTAGATCAGGGCATTGATCACCCTGCCCTTCAACTCCTGGCTGCGCTCCAGATAGTCGGCGAGCCGTTGCAGGGTTTCGTGCAGGCTGCCGCCCGCCTCGCCGGCGCGCACCATGTTCACGTACAGCCGCGAGAACAGGCCGTGTTGGCGCTCCAACGCCTGCGACAGTGGCGCACCGCCGCGTACGCTGTCGCGGATATCGGCAATCACCCGTTGCGAGCGTTGGTCTTCCGGCGTTTCCATCAGGATCGACAAGGCACGGTCCAAGGGCTGTCCGGCGCTCAACAAGGTCGCCAGCTGCTGGGTGAACTGCACCAGCGCGGCGCCGGCAAACGGACGCTGCCGCCATTGCTTCCAGCCGCCGCCCTCGAACGCCGAGCCGGTCGCCGGCTTGGCTTCCATCGGCAGATGCCCCTGCTCCTGCAGGCGCGCGATCACCTCGCCTTCGCTGGCCGCATCCATCTGCCCTTCGAGCAGGTCGCCGCGGGCATCCAGCGCCTTGTATCGGTAACGCGGCATCAGCAGCACCGCTCCGGGTGTACGCGATGACTCATGCGTCCTCCGTCACCCGCAGCACTTCTTCCAGCGTGGTTTCACCACGCAGTGCCTTGCCGATGCCATCTTCGTACATGGTGCGCATGCCGGCCTTGCGTGCGATCTGTTCGATCTCGCCCATGCCGGCCTTGCGCATCACCGCATTGCGCAGCGCATCGTCCATCACCAGGAACTCGACGATGGTTGTGCGGCCGAGGTAACCGGTCGGCGCCAGCGCCGACGGCTGCGCGCGGTAAAGATGGATGTCGCCCTGCGGCTGGAAGCGGCGCAGGCCGAAGCGCTCGATCTCTTCTTCCGACGCGCGGTAGCGCAGCGCGTGGGCCGGCTCCAACCTGCGTACCAGACGCTGGGCGAGGATGCCGTTGATGGTGGAAGTGAGCAGGTAGTCTTCCACCCCCATGTCCAGCAAGCGGGTGATGCCACCGGCGGCGTTGTTGGTATGCAGGGTGGACAGCACCAGGTGGCCAGTGAGCGCCGACTGGATCGCGATGCGCGCGGTTTCCAGATCACGCATTTCGCCGATCATGATGATGTCCGGGTCCTGGCGCACGATGCTGCGCAGGGCATTGGCGAAATCCAGCCCGATCTGCGGCTTGGCCTGGATCTGGTTGATTCCCTCCAGCTGGTATTCCACCGGGTCTTCGACGGTGATGATCTTGACCTTGTCGGTGTTGAGCTGGTTGAGCGCGGTGTACAGCGTGGTGGTCTTGCCCGAGCCGGTGGGGCCGGTCACCAGCAGAATGCCATGTGGCTGCTCCAGCACCTTGCGGAACTGCGGCAGGAAATCCTCGCTGAAACCCAGCCGCTGGAAATCAAACACCACCGCCTCGCGGTCGAGCAGGCGCATCACCACACTCTCGCCGTGTGCAGTTGGCATGGTGCTCACGCGCAGATCCAGTTCCTTGCCCTGTACCCGCAACATGATGCGACCATCCTGCGGCAGGCGGCGCTCGGCGATGTTGAGCTTGGCCATGATCTTGATGCGGCTGATCACCGCCGCGGTCAGGTTGACCGGCGGGCTTTCGCCATCAACCAAGACGCCGTCGACGCGGTAACGCACCTTCAGTCGGTTCTCGAACGGCTCGACGTGGATATCCGACGCGCGCAGTTCCACCGCACGCTGGATCAACAGGTTGACCAGGCGGATGACCGGCGCTTCGGAGGCGAGGTCGCGCAGGTGCTCGATATCGTCCAGCGGAGCAAGCTCACCATCAGTGGTTTCCAGGATCGTCCCCATCGCGGTACGGCCCTGTCCATACCAGCGCTCGATCAGCTCATCCACTTCGCTGCGCACGCCAACCACGGGGGCAACCTCGCAACCGGTAGCGAGGCGGATCGCGGCGATCGCGTAGCCGTCCTGGGGATCAGCCATCCACAGCAGGATGCGGCCACGTTGCTCACCCAGCGGCAGCACCAGGAACTGCTTGAGGAAGCGCAGCGGCACCGGCTCCACGCCTTCCACCAGCTCAGGCGGCTGTTCGGGCAGGTCGCGAGCGGCAAGCAGCCGCAGCTCCAGTACCTTGGCACAGGCTTCAGCATGGTCGCGCTCGGACACCAGCCCCAGCCGTGCCAGCAACACCAGCAGGTCGCCACCGGATTCACGCTGCAGCTGGCGTGCGCGCTGCAGGTCAGCGTCCTTCAGCCGGCCCTGCGCCAGCAGTTCGGTGACGATGCGGTCGGCAGGTGATGGCGCAAGTTGGGCGTCGTGGGCTACCGCGTTCACGCAATCCTCCTGAGTTGGCCGAACTTTAGCAGTTCGCACCCCTAGGTCGTGCACATGAACCGGCATTACAGTTAAAAAGAGCCCCGGCAACGCCGGGGCTCCAAGGTCGCACGATAGTCAGAATTACTGACGGGCAACCAGACTCACGCCGCTATACGAGCTCGCCCCAACCAAGGTGACGTAGTAGGTGCCAGCCTGCGGCTTGTTGATGCGCACCGTTTCGCTGTTACCGCCGCGGGTCGATTTGGCGTCGAATTCGCTGCTGCTCGCCACTGCCTCGTAGCGGACATACACCGATACGTCGCCGCTGCCACCGTAGGTCATGAAGGTCAGCACCTTGCCGGCCTCGGCCTGGAAGCTGTAGACCGTCTCGCTGCCACCACTGCCGGAAACCCCGGTCAGCGCAACCTTGTTGACCAGCGGCGTGGCGTCCGGGCCGCACTGCTCGACATTGGGATCACACGGCGGCGTGGTCGCCTTTACCAGCGCGGCGTTGATGTTGAGGATGCCGGCCCCGATCGGGGTGCTGGCCGGGATCGCCACCGGGAACGGCGTAGCGGTCGTCTTCAGCAGGTCACGCATCTGGTTCAGGGTCAGCGGCGTGTCGACCACGCTCTGCACCATCGCCACCGCAGCAGCCACATGCGGCGATGCCATCGATGTGCCACCCATGCCGCCGAGGATCCAGTTGCTCGGCTCCGGTCCCTTCTCGCCACCGTTCATCACCTGCCAGATGTAGCCGTTCGGGTTGCCGTCGACCGAGCCGCCACCGCCCGGCGCTGACAGATCCACGCGTGCACCGTAGTTGGAGTAGTAGGCACGCGCACCGGTCACGCCGGTGGCACCGACACTGATCACGTTGTTGCAGGAGGACATCGTGTAGCTGGCGGCGTTGGCATTGTCGTTGCCTGCCGCGACCACCACGATTGCACCCTTGCTGTTGGCCAGATCGATGGCTTCCTGGTACTCGCTCGGGCAGGTCGCGGGCGATACGCTGCCCAGGCTCATGTTGATGACTTCGGCAGGATTGGTGTTGAGCGGCAGCCCCGGCACCTCGCCGCCTGCGGCCCAGACAATACCGTCAGCGATATCACTGCCGAAACCACCGCAGGAACCCAGCACGCGTATCGGCATCACCTTGGCTTTGTAGGCCAGGCCGGCCAGGCCCCTGCCGTTGTTGGTCTCCTGGGCGATGGTGCCGGAGACGTGACTGCCATGCCAGGAACTGACGTCGGCCGCATGCGAGCCACCGGTTGCCCAGCCGGTGCAGTAGTTGGCCTCCACCCAGTCACCGATATCCCAACCACCGGCAACCCGCCCGTCACTGTCACGGCGCGATACGCGCTTGTCGCTGATCATGTCGTAGCCGGGAATGACATTGTTCTGCAGGTCCGGGTTGCCCTGGGTGATGCCGGTATCGATCACCGCCACCACCACGCCTTCGCCCTGCGACAGATCCCAGGCCTGCGGTGCTCGCACACCGGTGCTGGGGTTGAAGAAATTCCACTGGTACTGGGCATAGTTGGGGTCGGTCGGAACCATTGCCGGGGCGACATCCACCATGCGCTGGTACATGCGATCGATGTCAGCGCGTTCAACGGCCGGATTTGCCTTGAGCTCGCGGACGAAGTTCGCCGCTTCCTGCGCATTGAGGGCACGCGAGGTCTTGACCACGCTCCAGCCCGGCGCGCCCATGCGCCGCAGCAGCGCGGCCTGGACCGCAGGCTGGGCGGCTGCACGAGACGTCTTGGCCACGGCACGATCCAGGCCGGCGCGCGACGCCGCTGCGCCAAGGCCACGATTGAGCGTCGCCGCATCACGCAATTCGCTGCTGCCGGCGCGGTACTTCACCACGAACCGATAGCCACCGCTGCTGTCCACCGTGGACGAACTCAAGCCTATTGTCTTCGCAGGTCCAATTCCGGCAGCAGATGCGGCAGGCACGCCGATCGAAGCCATCAGTACGGCACCGGCAATCGCCAAACCAAGCTGGGTCTTCTTCTTCATGTCGGATCTCTCGTCTTGATAGAACAGGGATGGAACTCAACGCTGCATCGCTTTGCCGTCCTGGCCCGCAACAGCCGCACTGCGGGGGCAGCACGGCTCCTGGCGATGAACCTGGAAGCCCCCGCCGCAGCAGGCGGGGGCAAGACCAAACCGCTTACCAGCCGAAGCCGGCACCAACGCCGACCGAACTGTCGTCACTGCTGAAGGCACCACCCAAGGTGACGGTGGCGCGATCACTGATGGCACGCTGGTAGCCCACGGACAGTGCCGATTCGCCGCCCTGGTAGCCGACACCGACACCGACCCGGTTCTGCGTGCGCACGCCCGCAGCACTGGTAGCCATGTTCAACATGGCCGCGCTCATCGCGCCTTGACGATCCAGACGACGGTCGACGTGGCGCAAGCGCTTGTCGATATCGCCACGGAAGATATCGAAGCTGTCGGCCATGCTGCTGAACTTGGTGTCGGTATAGGTATTGGCGGCGGTGATGCCACTATCCAGCTGCGCCTTGTTGACCGCATCGGTGGCCTGCGTGCCAGCAGCAACGTTGGTGACCTGCCGCTCATGGCCGCTGCTACCGACCGACACCGTGTTGGCACGGTCCGCAATCGACCCTTGGCCCAAGGCAACGGCACCGGTTGCAGTGACGCTGGAACCCTGGCCAATCGCCGTACCGGAGGCAACGCTGACGGTGGCACTTTCACCCACCGCCACCGCATTGGTGGCCACCGCCGCGATGCTGGTATTGGCACCCACCGCGGTGCTGCCGTCGGCATTGACGCGGGAATTGCTACCAATCGCGGTGTCGTTCGGGCCATGTGCATAGCTGTTGTTGCCGATGGCGCTACCCGCAACGCTGTTGGCCTTGGCTTGCTCGCCCAGCGCTACGCCAGTGCTCGCAGCCGGCGCAGCAGTCTCTGCTCGCGGGCCATTGCCATTGCCATTGCCGTTGCCGTTGCCGTTGCCATTTCCATGACCGTTTCCATTGCCGTTCCCGTTTCCATTCCCGTTGCTGGCAATACGGTTGTTGATGGCCGTAACCTGGCCGTCGAGCGCCGACAACGCTGCACCCACGTTGTTGTAGCTGGCCCCCTGGATGACATAGGTCGGTGCGACGAACATGCCCTGCATGCCCACGCCGGCACCGCCACCGAGGAAGCTGGCCATATTGCCCAGTGACTGGAACAGCTGCCCGCCATTGATGGCCTGCATGCTGCCAGCAGCGATGGCACCGGCAGCGACGTTGTCCAGCGTGGTTCCCTGCACACCCGCCAGGGTGAGTTTGTCGCGGCTGGCGTCGTCGTAGGTCACCGCATTGGCGGTCACGCCCTCGATGCTGCCGATACGACCATCGATGTCGGTAACGCGCGTCTCCACCGCACCAACCCGCTGGTTGGTGACATGCAGCTGACCACCGGTCACCGCATCAGTGCTGCCTTCGGCAATACGCCCTGCACCGACATTGACGATGCGACGCGTCACTGGGCCATTGGTGCCGTTACCACCACCTACCGAAACCACGTTGGCTTCAACTGCACGCGAACCTGCGCCCAGGGCCACCGAATTTGCACCAGAGACACCTGCACCCGCACCGATAGCCACGCTGTTGGCACCGTTGCTGGCGAAAGCACCGTAGCCAATCGCCACACCGTTGGTTGCGGTGATCGAGGTCTGCCGGCCCAGCGCGGTGCTGTTGCTGGCACGTGCCGATGCATCGGCACCTACCGCAGTCGCGCCATTGGCATTGGCGGTGCTGGCGGCACCCAAGGCGGTACTGCGCTCGGCACTGGCAACCGCACCCGAGCCCGATGCAACCGCGTTGGTACCGCTGGCAGTTGCCACGCCATCACCGGATGCCTGGAAGTACTTGTTAGTCTCGCCTGCGACCTCGGCCACCGCATCCAGCTGCGACTTGTTGACCGCATCGGTTGCCTCGGTACCCGCAGCAACATTGGTGATCTGCCGTTCGGCACCCACATCACCCACTGACACGCTGTTGGCGCGATCAGCAATGGAGCCTGCACCCAGCGCCACCGAATTGGTGGCGCCGGCTTCGGCACCAGTACCAACTGCGGTGCTCTGCTGGCCGAAGGCCCAGGCATTGGCACCCACCGCGGTCGCGTCATCACCGAAGGCCCAGCTGCCGCTGCCGATGGCCACGGCATTGGTCGCGCCGATGCCGAAGAAGCCGAAGCCGGTTTCGGCACCATCACCAATTGCCAGACTGCCTTCGCCCAGCGCCGACGCATTGCGGCCGACAGCGACGTTGCCATCCTCATAGGCAGCTGCGTTGTAACCAACCGCCGTCGTGCCCACGCCTTCGGCGTAGCTCTGCGAGCCGGTCGCGGTGCTGTAGTTGCCAAGTGCATTGGCCACCGCACCGCTGGCGGTGGACTGATCACCCTGGGCATAAGCACCAACGCCCGTTGCCGTCGCCGCGAAACCTTCCGCATTGGCACTGGCACCCAGTGCGGTACCGCCGACACCGGCACTGGTGGCACCGGTCTGCACCGGCGCACCGCCGACGTTGATCAGTGGATCACCATTGGCATCCACCGCATTGCCGCCCACCGCCACCGCACCCGGTCCCATCGCCTGCGCGTTCTGGCCGAACGCCGCGGCGTTCTGGCCGCTGGCCAGGGCGTTCATGCCGACCGCCGTCGCGCCATCAGCCACTGCAATGGCACCGCTGCCGAAGGCCGATGCGCCATTGCCGATGGCATTGGTCGCTTCGCCGGAAGCCGTGGCGTTGTCACCCTCGGCGTACGCACCGGCATCACTGTCGGCACTGCCGGTGGCCTTGAAGTACTTGGCCGTGGTCTGCCCTTCCGCCGCTACCGCGGCTACTTCATCGAGCTGATCCTTGTTGACGGCATCGGTGCCCTCGGTACCGGCGGCAACGTTGGTGATCTGCCGTTCGGCGCCCACATCGCCCACCGATACGCTGTTGTCGCGGCCGGCAATGGAGCCTGCACCCAGCGCCACCGAGTTGGTGGCACCGGCCTCGGCACCGGTACCAATCGCCGTGCTCTGCTGACCGAAGGCCCAGGCGTTCGCACCCACCGCGGTTGCATCATCACCAAATGCCCAGCTGCCGCTGCCGATCGCTACCGCATTGGTCGCGCCAATGCCGAACAAGCCGAAACCCGTCTCGGCACCATCACCAATCGCCAGGCTGCCTTCGCCCAGTGCAGAAGCATTGCGGCCGACCGCAACATTGCCGTCCTCGTAGGCGGCCGCGTTGTAGCCGACGGCCGTGGTGCCGGCACCTTCCGCATACGATTGCGAACCGGTGGCGGTGCTGAAGTCGCCAACCGCATTGGCGACCGCACCGCTCGCGGTAGACTGATCACCTTGCGCCCATGCGCCAACACCGGTTGCGGTAGCGGCGAAACCCTGGGCATTGGCACTGGCACCAAGTGCGGTACCGCCGACACCCGCACTGGTCGCGCCGGTCTGCACCGGCTCGCCATTGGAGGTGATCAGCGGATCGCCATTTTCATCCACGGCATTGCCGCCGACGGCAACCGCGCCAGGGCCGGTTGCCTGTGCGTTCTGGCCGAAGGCCGCTGCGTTCTGGCCACTGGCCACGGCATTCATGCCAATCGCCGCCGCACCGCTTGCCAAAGCACTGGCGCCGTTGCCGATCACGATGGCGCTCTCACCGCTGGCCACGCTGTTGCTACCCAGTGCGATGGCGTTGTCACCATCCACCAGGTTGGCAAAGCCGAACGCACTACTGTTCTCTCCATCTACCTGGTTGAAGTTGCCGAATGCCGAGCTGTTGCTGCCGTTGGCGGTATTCACGTAGCCGACGGCGCTGGAGTAATCACCAGCGGCGACGTTGTAGCTGCCGACGGCCGTACTCTGTGCGCCGGAGGCCTCCGAGCCAACACCAGCCGCGGTTGCACCGTCACCGCTGGCAATCGCGTCATCACTGCCATCGGCAGCGCCATTGGCCTTGAAATAACGCCCGGCCAACAGTGCACCTTCGGCTGCGGCATTGAGCTGATCAACGTTGACCGCATCGGTGCCTTCGGTGCCTGCAGCAACATTGGTGATCTGGCGCTCCGCGCCTTCCGCTCCAACCGACACACTATCGGCACGATCTGCCAGCGAATTCGCGCCCAGGGCAACACTGTTGGCGGCGCCTGCGGTGGCATTCGCACCCAAGGCGGTGCTGTCCGCGCCAAGGCTGGTGCTGTAGAAGCCAACTGCCGTGCTGTTGATACCGCTGGCCCAGCTTTCCGCGCCCAGCGCACTGGCATTGTCGCCCGCTGCATAGGCGAAATAGCCGACAGCCGTGGATTCAGCACCCGCAGCTTCGCTCAATGCACCCGACGCCAAAGCGTAATCACCCGAAGCGATTGCGCCAGCGCCCAGCGCCGTGGAAGCCTCGCCACTGGCCTGGGTATCAACGAAGAAGCCAAGCCCCGGGATGAGGTCGATCGGACCACCTACCGCAACGCTGCTGGTGCCTGATGCAGCACTCTGGCTACCTACCGACGTGCTGTAATCACCGGTTGCATTGGCCACCGCGCCAAATGCGGAGGACTGCGCTCCCTGAGCGAACGCGCCGAGACCGGTGGCGGTGGCGGCGAAGCCCTCCGCACTGGCACTCGCACCAAGCGCAGTTCCACCGAGGCCTGCGCTGGTCGCACCGGTCGTCACCGGCTGTCCACCAAACGTGATCAATGGATTGCCATTGGCATCCACTGCATTGCCACCTACGGCCACCGCCGCCGGGCCGGTGGCCTCGGCGTTCTGGCCGAACGCGGCACTGTTCTGGCCGGTGGCCAAGGCATTCATGCCAACTGCGGTTGCACCGTTGGCCACCGCATTGGCGCCCGTACCGTAGGCCGACGCGCCGTTGCCGATGGCATTGGCTGCTTCGCCCGCAGCAGTAGCGCTGTCGCCTTCCGCGTAGGCACCGGCGTCACTATCGGCGCTGCCAGTGGCAGTGAAGTACTTGCTGGTGTTGCCAGCTACCGCGGCCACTTCATCCAGCTGGTTCTTGTTGACCGCATCGGTACCTTCGGTGCCGGCGGCGACATTGGTGATCTGGCGCTCGCTGCCAACATCACCCACCGACACGCTGTTCTCGCGATCCGCCCAGGAATTGGCACCGATGGCGACGCTGTTGACCGCTTCAGCCACCGCGCTCTGGCCCAGTGCGGTGGAGTTGTCGGCATCGGCCCAGCTGTTGAAGCCAATGGCCGTCGCATATTCACCCAACGCCCAGGCGCCATTGCCGAATGCCGCGGCGCCGGTGCCCGATGCCTCGGTGCTGATCAAGCCGCCATAGGTAGTGCCGCCGACGGCGGTCGACTCCTCACCCGAGGCAATCGCCGATTCACCCACTGCGGTGGTGCTGGCGCCGGATGCTGCTGCAGCCAAACCCATTGCAACGCCGTAGTCGCCGCTGGCCTGCGCAGCGTAACCCACAGCCGAAGCGAGATCGCCGGAAGCAACCGCGTAGCTGCCCACCGCGGTGGTGCCACGACCGCTGGCCTCGGCACGGAAACCGTTTGCCAACGCCTGCTGGCCAGATGCCACCGACTGTGCACCCTGCGCAGTAGCGAACGCGCCCGAGGCTTCCGCTCCTTCGCCGAAGGCACTGCTGCTGTCGCCGCTGGCAACGCTGCCCGTACCGACGGCAATCGCGTCATCGGCGTCGGCCAATGCGCCATCACCGATCACCACGCTGCCGTCACCGCTGGCAACGCTGTTGCTGCCCAAGGCAATCGCATTGGCACCATCGACCAGGTTGGCCGTGCCGAATGCGCTGCTGTTCTCGCCATCCACCTGGTTGAAATTACCTACCGCCGAGCTGTTGGTACCGTTGGCGGTGTTCACGTAACCGACGGCGCTGGAGTAGTCACCGGCTGCGACGTTGTAGCTGCCAACCGCGGTGCTCTGCGCACCGCTTGCCAGCGAGCCGACCCCGGCAGCGGTTGCACCGTCGCCGCTGGCGACCGCGTCGTCATTGCCATCGGCGGCGCCGTTGGCCTTGAAGTAGCGCGCGGTCAGCTCTGCGCCTTCCGCGACGGCAGTGAGCTGATCGACGTTGACCGCATCGGTGCCTTCGGTACCGGCGGCGACATTGGCGATCTGACGATCAACAGCGGCGTGGACGACGCCGGCCGAATCGGTCCATTCCTGCGCCGCCCCGACCGAAACCGTGTTGGCACGGTCAGCGAACGAACCGGCACCCAGCGCGACGCTGTTCTCTGCGTCCTTGCTGGTCCAGGCATTGGAGCCCAGCACCACCGCGTTCTGCGCCTGTGCATAGCTGTTGTAACCAACGACGGTGGCTCCGTCCTCGGTCGCCCACGCCTCCGCACCCAGCGCGGTGGTGTGCTTGCCTTCGGTGACGCTGTAGAAATCCTGGCCGGCCAGCGAGTTGAAGCCGACTGCAACACCAAGCTCACCGGTGGCGGCATTGTTGCCGACTGCGACGCCGGTCAAGCCTGCACGCGCCTGTACGCCGAACGCAGCACCTGCGATGTCCGCAATTGCGTTCTGGCCTACCGCAGTCGCCACGTCAGCGGCCTCGGCAAACGTGCCGATCGCCGTGCCGAAGAACGTTGCATAAGCGCCACTACCAACAGCCACCGCCTGCCACGCATCGGCGTAGGCACCGAAGCCCAGTGCGGTAGCCTGACGACCGGTTGCCCAGGCCGATGTGCCGATTGCGGTAGCAGCAAAGCCTGCAGCCTGCGCATCGGTACCGATGGCGGCGGAGAACAGGCCCTGCGCGTTGGCACCTGCGCCGATGGCCATGAAGGCACCTTCGCTGACCGAGGCATCAGTACCAATGGCAATGCTGTCGCCGTTCTCGGCGTTTGCATTCTGACCCAGCGCGATGCTGCCGGAACCGGTTGCCAGTGCATTGGTGCCGACCGCAACACTGTTGTCAGCCAAGGCATTTGCGCCGGTGCCGTAAGCCGATGCACCGTTGCCGATCGCATTGGCAGCCTCGCCGGCCGCGATGGCGCTATCGCCCTCCGCATAGGCACCTGCATCGCTGTCGGCACTGCCGGTCGCCTTGAAGTACTTGCTGGTGTTTTCGGCAACTGCCGCCACTTCGTCGAGCTGCGACTTGTTCACCGCGTCGGTGCCTTCCGTACCGGCAGCGACATTGGTGATCTGGCGTTCACTGCCCACATCACCGACCGACACTGTACTCTCGCGATCGGCCCAGGAGTTCGCACCGATGGCGACACTGTTGGCGGCCGCCGCGGTGGCGCTCTGGCCAAGCGCGGTGGAATCGTCCGCATCGGCCCAGCTGTTGAAACCTATCGCGGTGGCGTACTCACCGATCGCCCACGCACCATTGCCGAACGCCGACGCACCGGTGCCCGATGCTTCGGTGCTGATGAACCCACCGAAGGTAGTGCCACCCACCGCAGTCGATTCCTCGCCCGACGCAATCGCCGATTCACCCACCGCCGTGGTGCTGGTGGCCGAGGCGGAAGCACCCAGGCCCATCGCAACGCCATAGTCGCCACTGGCATCAGCGCCATAACCCACTGCCGAAGCAAGGTCACCGGAGGCGGCGCTGTAGGCGCCCAGCGCAGTGGTGCCGCGACCGCTGGCATCGGCGCGGAAGCCACTGGCCGTTGCCTGCTGCCCGGAAGCAAGCGCCTGGCTGCCCTGCGCGCTTGCATAGGCACCTGTCGCTTCTGCACCGCTGCCGACGGCAGTGCTGCCCAGCTCGCTGGCAAGACTGCCGGAGCCGACCGCAGTGGAGTCATCGGCAGCCGCGTAGGCGCCATCGCCGATCACCACGCTGCCATCACCACTGGCGATGCTGTTGCTGCCCAGGGCAATCGCATTGTCACCATCGACAAGATTTCCGGCACCGAAGGCGCTGCTGTTGGCACCATCAACCTGATTGAAATTGCCGACTGCCGAACTGTTCTCACCGTTGGCGGTATTTACATACCCCACCGCGCTGGAATAGTCGCCTGCAGCCACGTTATAGCTGCCTACCGCGGTGCTTTCCACGCCGCTTGCCAGCGAGCCGACACCTGCAGCCATCGCACCTTCGCCGCTGGCCACCGCATCATCGCTGCCATCAGCTGCACCATTGGCCTTGAAATAGCGACCCGCCAACAGTGCGCCGTCTGCGGCCGCATTGAGTTGATCGAGGTTCACCGCATCGGTTCCGACAGTACCGGCAGCAACGTTGCTGATCTGTCGTTCGTTGCCAGCCGAGCCGACCGATACCGTGTTGGCGCGATCAGCAATGGAGCCAGCCCCCAATGCCACGCTGCCTGCAGCCGAAGCCACCGTGCCAGCACCAATGGCCACCGCGTTCGCGCCCGATGCATCGGCGCTGTTGGCGATGGCGCAATCCACCAGGGTTGCGCTGCCAAGCACCATGCACTGCGCGTTACCGCCCACTTCCACCGACTGTGCCTGCGCCGCTGTTACCCAGGCACTTGCTCCCAGACCCAACGCAACGGCAACCGACAAGGCTTGCAGGCGTATCCCGGCGCTATGCCGCTCATCCATGACCACACCGGCCGAGCTGGACGATGCCAACTCCGACGCCACCACCAACTGCCCCAATGCCTTGTTCCATACCTTGCGGTAGATCCGGTTCATCGCTGCTGCTCCTCAAGTGGACGGGTTTTTTCGCTTGCAGAAAACCCCATCGCTGGACTGGCGTGCCCAACGATCCCCCTGTGGTGTTGTGGTCCCGGTCCCGCTGCTGCTGGGCACGTGAGGCTCACGCCTGTCGTGGTCTACCCCCCTGGTTCCATACCTGTCGGGCGACTACGGGATGGATGGAGTCTTAATCGACGATTCATGATTCGTCAAACCTTTGGCTCAAATCTCAGTTTTTGAGATGAATCTCTCAAATCTCTCAATTTGGTGAGATCTTCGAAAATTTACTTTTGAAACAGTCTCCTAGTCCCGAGAAAGCAGTGAGACATGGACATCCATCCCAATCGACGAAGGGACCGCCGTCGGAGCCGAAACCCTTGGACTGCAATCGTTTCCCGACTCCCGTCGATTCCTCTGGAGCAAAGGATTCATCTTCCTTAAAGAACGGCGGACAGTTGCATTGCAGCAAGGCAAGTTGCGCCAACAAGCCCATCTCTGGGCGCGAAAGAGGACAGGCAAGGCTCCCGAAGCGTCAAGTTGCTGGCACCCTTCACCGACACAGGCGGCATTCAATTCCCGACCGTCTGGTCAGCCGAGAACGAATTGACCATTCACCGGGAGCAAAACTGCTCTGCCCCGAACACAGACAATCCACGTCCCCCGTGAACCTGCAGTTCCGCTCTCATCAGCGATGCATATATCCACGCACAAAACGACATCCCAGAACGGAAAAAGCCCGCAGGCTGTGACCTGCGGGCTTCTTTGACTTCCTACGCACAGAAACTACCTATCGGCGTTCCTGCCTGCTCAGCCGCACCATACCCGTGCGTTGCGGAACATCCGCAGCCACGGCGAATCTTCGCCCCAGCTGCTCGGCGCCCAGCTCAGGTTGACCGTGCGCGGGGTACGTTCCGGGTGCGGCATCAGGATGGTGACGCGGCCATCGCTGGTGGTCAGGCCGGTGATGCCGTCCGGCGAACCGTTCGGATTCAGCGGGTACTGGGTGGCCACGCGGCCATCACCATCGACGTAACGCAGCGCGATGCTGGCTGCTGCCTGGTCCACCGCGCTGTCGAACTCGGCACGGCCTTCGCCGTGTGCCACGGCCACCGGCAGGCGCGAGCCGGCCATGCCACGCAGCAGGATCGACGGCGACTCGACGACTTCCAACAATGCGGTGCGTGCTTCGAACTGCTCGCCGGCATTGCGCAGGAACTTAGGCCAGTGTTCGGCACCGGGGATGATGTCCTTGAGCTGGCTCATCATCTGGCAACCGTTGCACACGCCCAGCGCGAAGGTATCCGGGCGGGCGAAGAAGGCCGCGAAGGCCTCACGCAGTGCCGGACGTTCGAGGATGGAAGTTGCCCAGCCGCGGCCTGCACCCAGCACGTCGCCGTAGCTGAAACCGCCGCAGGCAGCGATGCCGCGGAAGTCGCTCAGCTGCACGCGGCCTTCGATCAGGTCGCTCATGTGCACATCGTAGGCGTCGAAACCAACGCGCTCGAAGATATTGGCCATTTCGATCTGGCCATTGACGCCCTGCTCGCGCAGGATCGCCACCTTCGGCCGTGCGCCACTGGCGATGAACGGTGCGGCGACGTCGTCGGCCGGATCGAACGCCAGCTTCGGCTTCAGGCCCGGGGCGTTGAAGTTGCGTGCAATCGCACGCTCCTGGTCAGCCGCATCCGGGTTGTCACGCAGCTTCTGCATGGCGTGGGTCACCGACCACCAGGCATCGAACAATTCTTCCCAGCGCCATTCCACCACGCTGTCGCCGGCCAGCTGCACGCGCACCACTGGTGCGGTGGTCGGGCGAGCGATGCGCTGTGCGCATTCGGTCAGCGCGTGGCGTTCGACCAGGTCGGCGAACGCAGCGCGGTCTTCCTTGGCGATCTGCACCACGGCACCCAGTTCTTCGTTGAACAGGCTGCGGAACGGATCATCGCCCCAGGCATCGAGCACGATGTCCAGGCCCATGCGCGAGGCGAATGCCATTTCGCACAGTGCGGCGAACGCGCCGCCGTCGCTGCGGTCGTGGTAGGCCAGCAACAGGCCCGACTCACGTGCATCACGGATCAATTCAAAGAATGCACGCAGCCGCTGCGGGTCATCCAGATCCGGCACATCACCGGCGAATGCCGGCAGCGCGCTGTGATCGGCCTGGGTCTGCGCCAGGATCGAACCGCCCAGACGCTGCTTGCCAGCGCCCAGGCCAATCAACCACAACTCGCTTTCGGTTTCGCGGTCGAGCAGCGGGGTGAGCTGCTGTCGGGCATCGCTGACCGGGGCGAACGCGGTGATCACCAGCGATACCGGCGACACCGACTTCTCGGGCTGGCCATCGGCCTGCCACTGCGCCTGCATCGACAGCGAGTCCTTGCCCACCGGGATGCTGATATCCAGCTGCGGGCACAGCTCCATGCCGACGGCCTTGACGGCGTCGTACAGCAGCGCGTCTTCGCCGTTGTGGCCGCAGGCGGCCATCCAGTTGGCCGACAGC
The DNA here is from genome assembly GCF_056854515.1 of Stenotrophomonas sp. STEN063. Lineage (NCBI taxonomy): Bacteria > Pseudomonadati > Pseudomonadota > Gammaproteobacteria > Lysobacterales > Lysobacteraceae > Stenotrophomonas > Stenotrophomonas sp. STEN063. Next base: position 11,446 of record NZ_JBXFWF010000017.1, on the reverse strand, counting down.
TTGACCGTATCCAGCGCGGTCACCGGTGCGGCACACAGGTTGGTGATGGCTTCACCCACCGCCATGCGTGCCGATGCAGCGGCGTTCAACAGTGCCAGCGGCGTACGCTCGCCCAGCGACATCGCTTCGCCGGCGTAGGTGTCAAACCCAGCCAGGGTGATTGCAACATCCGCCATCGGCAGCTGCCACGGGCCGATCATCTGCTCGCGCGCGGTCAGACCACCCACGCTGCGGTCACCGATGGTGACCAGGAAGCTCTTCGAAGCCACGGTCGGGTGTGCAAGCACACGCAGACCGGCGTCATGCAGGTCGATGCCGGCGGTCTTCAGCGACGGCCAGCGCGGTGCCGGCGGATGCACGGTGTCGCGGTGCATCTTCGGTGCCTTGCCGAACAGCACGTCCATTGGCAGGTCGATCGGTGCATCGTCCGGGGTGTTGCCCGGGGTGGCGCCATAGGCCACGACCAGATGTTCCTCAGCCGTTGCAACGCCGACGGCGGCGAACGGGCAGCGCTCGCGCGCACAGATGGCGGCGAACTCGGCCAGGCGCTCCTGCGCCACGCCAAGCACATAGCGTTCCTGCGATTCGTTGCACCACAGTTCCAGCGGCGACAGCGAAGGATCGTCGGTGGGCACCTTGCCCAGGTCGATCACGCCGCCAACCTTGGAGTCGTGCAGCAGTTCGGGGATGGCGTTGGACAGGCCGCCAGCGCCGACGTCGTGGAAGAACTTGATCGGGTTGTTCGTGCCCATGGCCACGCAACGATCGATCACTTCCTGGCAGCGGCGTTCCATTTCCGGGTTGTCGCGCTGCACACTGGCGAAGTCGAGGTCTTCGGCGCTTTCGCCCGAGGCCACCGACGACGCCGCGCCGCCACCCAGGCCGATCAGCATGGCCGGGCCGCCGAGCACGATCACCGCGTCGCCCGCCTGCAGCTGCAGCTTTTCAACCTGCGCGCGATCAATCGCGCCCAGGCCACCGGCCAACATGATCGGCTTGTCGTAGGCGCGGGTGATGCCGTCTTCCGCCAGCTCGAAGCTTCGGAAATAACCCAGCAGGTTCGGGCGGCCGAATTCGTTGTTGAATGCAGCGCCGCCCAGCGGGCCGTCCAGCATGATGTCCAGGGCCGGTGCCATGCGCGGGTTCAGCGCGCGCGGCGCTTCCCACGGCTGCGGCAGGGTCGGGATGCGCAGGTGCGAGACCGAGAAACCGGTCAGGCCGGCCTTGGGCTTGCCGCCACGGCCAGTTGCACCTTCGTCGCGGATTTCGCCACCAGCACCGGTCGCGGCGCCCGGGAACGGCGCGATCGCGGTCGGATGGTTATGCGTTTCCACCTTGATCTGGAAGGCGCTGGGCACCACCGCTTCGCTGCGGTACTTGCCGGTGGCCGGGTCCGGGCGATAACGCGCAGCCGGTTCGCCTTCGATCACCGCAGCATTGTCGCTGTACGCGCTGAGCGTGTGCTGCGGGGTCTGCTGGTGGGTGTTCTTGATCATCTTGAACAGCGAGCGGTCCTGCTCGTTGCCATCGATGGTCCAGCTGGCATTGAAGATCTTGTGCCGGCAATGCTCGGAATTGGCCTGCGCGAACATCATCAGTTCGACGTCGGACGGATCACGGCCGAGTTCGCTGTAACGCTGGCGCAGGTAATCGATCTCGTCATCGGCCAGGGCCAGACCGAGGCGCTTGTTGGCGCCTTCCAGATCGTCCAGGGCGATGCGCTCCAGAGTGCCGCGGCCGACGTTGGCGAACAGCGCCTGGGCCTGGTCGATGTCTTCCAGCAGCGACTGGGTCATCGGATCGTGCAGCAGCTTGGCCAGTGCGGCCTGTTGCGCCGGATCGGACGGCCAGCCGCTCAGGTCGATGCGGGTACCGCGTTCAACGCGCTGGATTGGCAGACCGGCGCCGCGTACCAGCTCGGTGGCCTTGCTTGACCACGGCGACAGCGTGCCCAGGCGCGGCACCACATAGCGCGAGATTGCGCCATCGGCGCGCTCTGCAGCCTGTGGCTGACCCTGCAGGATGCGGCCCAGCGTGGTCTGGTCGACCGCGCCGGCATCGGCAGCCTGGGTGAAATAGACGTGCCAGGCACCGGTGATGCGCAGATCGGCGGCAATGGACTGCAGGCGGGATTCAAGACGTTCGCGGCGGAACGGCGAAAGGGCAGCTGCGCCCTCGAGGACGATCATGTCCGGGAGACCATGGTGGGAATCGGCCCGCGATTGTACCGGACTCGGCCGCCCCAAGCCTCAGCAGCCCGACTACCGGAAGTCCTCAGGGATGACGCGGTTCACACCGACAGTCAGCTGCGCAGGCCAAACCGTGCCGCCTTTTTTGACAACGTTATCCTCATTCGACCGGCACCTGCGTGCTGGTGCAACGGCCCAGATCCGGGCCCAGCAAGCATTTTCCTCGTCCCAAGGCCGGGCGCAGCCGCGCCCGCCCCGCCGAAGGCGTGCCCCGGAACAACGCACAACCATCGCCCCACCAAAGAAGGAGACCCACCATGACGGACCATCCCACAGGCCCTTTCCGGCCCCGATATACCTGCCAGCTCGCCCGCAGGCCGCGGCTGGGCCGGGCCCTGGCCCTGGTGTTTGCGGCCGGCAGCGTCGTACCGGCAGCCCAGGCCGCCAACTGTGCAGGGGTGAAACCCTGGCTGGGAACCACGATCTACCAGCCCGGCAACCAGCTGCAGAAAAGCGGCACGCTGTACCAGGCACGCCAGACCATCTGGAACGCACCACCGGACCACCCTGCAGGCCGCCGCTACTACGACAATCTGGGCCGCTGTGATGACGGCGCACCAGCAGCCAACCAGCCGCCGCAGGTCCGCCTGACCTCACCCAGTGCAGGCAGCACCTTCAGTGCCGGCAGCAGCATCACCTTCAGCGCAGTGGCGACAGACAGCGATGGCAGCATCCGCAGGGTCGAGTTCTTCCGCAACGGCCAATCCATGGGCAGCGTCGGCAGCGCGCCTTACAGCCTTGCATGGCACAACGCCGCAGCCGGCAACCATCTGCTCAGCGCCATCGCCACCGATGACCGCGGTGCCAGTACCACCTCGGCCACGGTCAACGTGACGGTCACCGCTCCGGACAAGGACAGCACCGCTCCCTCGATCCCGGACGGGCTCCGCGTAGAAGCGCGCACCCCGACCAGCATTGCGTTGCGCTGGAATGCTGCCAGCGACAACCCCGGTGGCAGCGGCATCGCCGCCTATGACCTGTACCGGGACGGCACGCAGGTCGCTTCGACTGCCAGCAGCCAGCATGCCGACACCGCGCTGACCCCGGCCACCACCTATCGCTATGCCGTGCGTGCCCGCGACAAGACCGGCAACGCCTCCCCGCTCAGCGCCATTGTCAGCGCCAGCACCTTGACCGAGGACACCGGCGGCGGCACCGATCCAGGAAAACCAGGCGGGCCCGGCACTCCAGGCGCCAGCGGCAAGCGGGTGATCGGTTACTTCACCCAATGGGGCATCTACGGCCGCAACTACCGCGTCAAGAACATCCACAGCAGCGGTTCGGCGGCGCACCTGACCCATATCAACTACGCCTTCGGCAACGTCCGCAACAACCGCTGCGAGGTTGGCATCACCCAGGCCGCTGATCCGGCCAGCGGCGCGGGCGGCGACGCCTATGCCGATTACACCCGCAGCTTTGGCGCCAGCGAAAGCGTCAGCGGTGTCGCCGACCAATGGAACCAGCCGCTGCGCGGCAACTGGAACCAGCTCAAGCAGCTCAAGGCCAAATACCCACAGCTCAAGACGCTGATTTCGCTCGGCGGCTGGACCTGGTCACGCGGTTTCTCCAGTGCCGCACGCCCGGAGAACCGCCAGGCCTTTGTCGCCTCCTGCATTGACGCCTACATCAAGGGCAATCTGCCGTTCACCGACCATGCCGGTGGCAAAGGGGTAGCTGCAGGCGTGTTCGATGGCATCGACATCGATTGGGAGTACCCGGCCGCCTGCGGCCTGGGCTGCGGCACACCCGCCGACCGCGACAACTTCACCGCCCTGCTGGCCGAATTCCGCCGCCAGCTGGATGCCGTGCGTCCCGGCCTGCTGCTGACCGTGGCCGTGGGTGCAGGCATCGACAAGATCCGCCCCACCGACCCGGCCGCTTATCACCGCCACCTGGATTTCATCAATGTGATGACCTACGACTTCCATGGCGCCTGGGCCGGCACCACCAATCACCACACCGCCCTGTTCCACTCCCCGGCAGATCCTTCAACCGGCGACGCTGCCCTGTACAACAGCAACGACGCCATCGAGGCCTACCTGCAACGCGGCGTCCCGGCCGCCAAGCTGAATATCGGCGTCGGCTTCTATGGCCGCGGCTGGACGGGCGTGGCACGAACCAACAACGGCCTGTACCAGAGCGGGCGGCCGGCAAGCGGCAGGTTCGAGGCCGGCATCGAGGACTGGAAGGTGCTGAAGAACCTCGGTTGGCCGGTGCATACCGACCCGATTGCGCAGGCGACGTGGCTGTATGACGGCAACACCTTCTGGAGCGTCGACACGCCGGAAATGCTCGGCCGCAAGATGACCTACGTCAAAGCCCAGGGGCTGGGCGGCGCGTTCTTCTGGGAGTTCAGCGGTGACGACCCCCAAGGCACATTGGTCAACAGCGTCAGCAACGGCCTGAAGTAAGCAACTGCCAAAAACACAACGCCCCTCGCGTTACCGGGAGGGGCGTTGTCTGTTCAAGCCTTCTCGCGCGTGGCTATCAGCGGCTGCCGCCACCTTCCAGGCGATCCAGCGTGGCCTTCAGCTGTGCCGGCGGCAGGTAGCCACCAAGCTGGCTGCCATCGGCGGCAAAGATCGCCGGGGTACCGTTGATACCCAGCTGCTGGCCAAGGTTGTACTGCATGGCCACCGGGTTGGTGCAATTCCTGGACGGTACCGGCTGGCCGGACTTGGCAGCAGTCAACGCGGCCTTGCGGTCGCTGGCACACCAGACCGAGATCATGTCGGTTGCGTCCTTGCTGGCCAGGCCCATGCGCGGGAACGCGAGGTATTCGACGGCGATGCCGTTGCGGTTCAGCTCGGCGATATCCTGGTGCAGCTTGCGACAGTAGCCGCACTCGATATCCGTGAACACGCTGATGGTGTGCTTGGCATTTGGCGGTGCAAACACGATGCGGTCCGCATGCGGCAGCGTCTGCAGCAGATTGCGACGGTAAGCCAGCAGGCCGGGGCTGGTGGCCTGGCCCTTCTTCTCGATGTCGTAGGGCGTGCCCTGCAGCAGATAACGGCCGTCATCGGTCACGTACAGCACCTGCCCGGACACCAGCACCTCACGGAAACCCGCGAACGGTGCCGCGCCGATGTACTCCGGCTTGAGGTTGGGATCCAGCTCCTTGAGCGCGTCGCGTACCTGCTTTTCGACTGCGGCATCAGCCGGGGAGGCAGCGGCACTGGCAGCGGCTTTGGGAGCTGCGGGCTGTTGCGCGCAGGCAGTAAGGCTGAGCGCGCCGAATAGCGCGGCAATGGCAAATCGGAACATGACGACCCATCGAAAGAGAACAGCCGGATTCTCGCACACCGCCCGAATCGGCGTGGGAGCGGCCCCGGCTTGTAGGAGCGGCGTAAGCCGCGAAGCCCTCCATCCCTGAGCACAGGCATCAACCGCAACCTGACACCCCCTCTGCTTCGCGGCTAACGCCGCTCCTACGGGCTTCGCTGGGAGAGCCCCTGCCGAGCATGGCTCGGCACTACGCCTTTGCTCCCTGACGCCGGGGTAAGCCTCTGCCCCTCCCTTGCGCCAAAAGCGCAGGGCCATGCCTCTGCCCCCTCCCTTGCGCCGAAGGCGTAGGGGAGGGTTGGGGAAGGGTTGGCTCTTCGCTGTCCGCTTTCAAACAAACCATATAACTTCACCCCCGCGGATGGTGCTTGCGATGCAGCTTCTGCAGGTGTTCACGGGCAACCAGGGTGTAGATCTGGGTGGTGGACAGCGAGCTGTGGCCAAGCAGCATCTGCAGCGCGCGCAGGTCGGCGCCGTGGTTGAGCAGATGGGTGGCGAAGCTGTGCCGCAAGCCGTGCGGGCTGATCTTGCCCGGATCGATGCCGGCCACCGCCGCGCTGGCCTTCACCAGGGCCCAGAACTGCTGCCGGCTCAATGGGGTACGGTCGATGTCGACAAACAATGGCACCTGCCCCGCCAACGTGGCCGCAACCGGCTTGCCTCCGGTAAGCTGCGGCCGCGCCGTGGCCAGATAGCGCTCCAGCCAGTACTGCGATTCCTCGCCCAAGGGCACCAACCGCTCCTTGCTGCCCTTGCCGGTCACCCGCAGCACCCCCTGGCGCAGATTGACCGCATTGGCCGGCAGGTTGACCAGCTCACTGACGCGCAGGCCAGCGGCGTACATCAGCTCCAGCATCGCGCGATCACGCAGGCCGACCGGGCTTTCCGTATCTGGCGCTGCCAACAGCGCCTCGACCTGACTCTCTGCCAAGGCCTTGGGCAGCGAGCGTGGCAACTTGGGCGACTCCAGCAGTGCCGCAGGGTCTTCACTGCGCTCCCCGCGCTTCAATGCCTGCGCGAAGAAGGCGCGCAGCACCGACAGCAGGCGGGCATTGCTGCGCGCGGTCCAGCCGTGGCGGGTGCGCCAGGCCAGGTAATCAAACAGGCCCGCACGATCAATCCCGGCCAGGCCGTCGCTGGCGCCGTCGCGCCAGCGCGACAAGCCTTCAAGGTCGCGCCGATAACTCTCCAGCGAAGCCCGGGCCAAGCCGTTCTCGGCCCAGATCGCGTCCAGGAAACGCTGGATAACACGGTCATCGGCATCACGCAACGGCGGCAGTTGCTGTACCAGTTGGCGGCGTTCGGCGGGAGTCAGGGACGCGGACATCGACGCAAGGATAAGCCCTGCTTCCACGACTGCCCATGCACGCGTGCCGGCACAGACCGTATGCTCGGCACATGAACCCACCTGCCCTTGCCGAAACGCCCCGCCCTTCCGCGTTGCTGCTGCGCCGCCTGGCCGCGCTGTTCTACGACCTGTGGCCGGTGTTGGCGCTATGGATGCTGGTGTCGGCTTTGTTCACCGTCGGCTACACCCTGGCCGGCCATGCCAGCCGCGACAACATCCATCCCTTCAGCGCACTGCAATGGCTGCTATGGCTGAGCTGCTGGTTGATTGCCGGCCTCTATGCCACCGAGAGCTGGAAGCGCGGCGGGCAGACCCTGGGCATGCGCCCGTGGCGGCTGCGCCTGCAGAGCGCTGACGGGCAAGCCCCCAGCCGGGTGCAGCTGTGGAAGCGCTACGCACTCGCCACGCTGTCGCTGCTATTGGCTGGTTTCGGCTTCGTCTGGGCGCTGTTCGACCGCGAGCGCCTGACCCTGCACGACCGCCTGAGCGGCACAAGGCTGACGAAACTGTAGTGCCGAGCCATGCTCGGCAGGGGCTTTACCATCATTGCCGAGATGTAGTGCCCAGCCATTCTCGGCAAGCCGCCGGTACGGGCAAGCCTCAGCCGAGCATGGCTCGGCTCTACCCCGCACTACCCAACCCGTCGTCGTGACAACCAGGCGGAGATACCCAGCATCAGCAACGGCGGCAAGGCATAAGCAATGCGGTAGTCGAACTTCAGCGCGCCGGCCATGCGCCCGAAGAACATCTGCAACAGCAGGAAACCCAGCGCGAACAACATGCCCAGGAACAGGCGCTTGCCCATGCCGCCGCTGCGCAGCGAACCAAAGGCAAACGGCACCGCGGCCAGGCACAGAGCCAGCACATTCAAGGGGTAAAACCAGCGCCCCCAGTAGGTGTCTTCGTACTCACGCGCGTCCAGGCCATTGCGCTTGCGGTAGTCGATGCTGGTTTTGAGCTCACCGACACCAAGGTTGCGCGGCTTGGCCAGGCCGGAAGCCAGCGCAGAGGCATCCAACTGTGAGGCCCACTTTTCGCTGGGCAGCTCCTGGCGCGCGACCGAGCGTTCGCCGAAGGTATCGCGACGCACGCTTTCCAACACCCAGCCCTGGCTGTCGTGACGTGCGGTCTTGGCATAGGTCAGGCTCAACAGGCGCCCGTCTTCGCCCAGCTGGTACAGGCGCACGTCATGCAGCAGCAAGGTCGACTGACCGTCGGCGCTGAGCTGCTCTTCGCCGGTCAACGCATTGAGGAATGTATCGCCTTCACGCGCCCACAGGCCCGAATAGCGGGCCGTGGCCATATCGGTATTGAAACGGGCGCTGGCCTTCAAGGCATCGGCGCGGCCCTGTGCCCAGGGCGCCAGGGTTTCGCCATTGACCACCATCAACGCGGTCAGCAGCGACAGCGCAATCGCCACCGATACCGCAATCCGCCGCCGCGACAGGCCAATCGCCCGCAGCGCAGTCAACTCGGAGGTCGCCGCCAGCTGGCCCAGGCCCATCAGCGCGCCAATCACCGCAGCCATCGGAAACAGTGTGTAGGCACGACGCGGCAGGGTATATGCCACCCACGCCAGAGCATGGCCGAAGCTGTAATGGCCCTGGCCGATCTTCCCGGCCTCGCCGGACAAGGCCATGATCGCGTCCAGGCCCAGCAGCACCATCCACACCACCAGCACCGTGAGCAGCACGGTACGGCCTACATAGACGTCATGAATCCGCGGCAGCAACCTCATGCCTTTGCTCCCGCACGGCGGCGACTCAAGCGCCCATCACGGAAGTACAGCCACAGGGCCAGCAACAGCAACGGCAGGGTCAACCACCACATGCCGGCATCGACCGGCAGCTTGCCCGCGGCCAGCCACTGGCGGCCAAGAATGCTCAGGCTCACGCCCACGGTGTAAGCGAGGAACGCGACCATGATGCGGCCATAACGCTGCTGGCGCGGCGCGCTGCGCGCCAGCGGCAGGGTCAGCAGGGCAAATGCCAGCGCCAGCAGCGGCGGGGTGATGCGCCAGTGCAACTGCGCCTTGGCCTCCGGCCGGTCATCGCCGAGCAACTGGCCGGTGGTCAGCATTTCCGGGTCATTCTGGTCGCGTACTTCCTCGCGGTCCGGCAAGGCAACTTCATTGCGCGCATAGCGCATCAGCCGGTAGTCCAGGGTTCCGCTCTCCGGGCCTTCGACCCGGTAGCCGTCCTCCAGCCGCAGGTAGCGCTGGCGTTCGCCTTCGAAGAACATCGCGCCACTGTTTGCCGATACCACGTCGATACGCCCTTCCTTCTGACGCTGCATGAACACCTTGCCCATCTTGGTGCCGTCGCCCGTCAAAGACGACAGGTAGACAATGCCGCCACCAGCCAACGGGGTGAACTGGCCCGGCTCCAGCCCGGCCACAACCATGCTGCGACTGGCTTCCTGCAGCATCCGCTCCGCGTTGCGGTCGGCCCAGGGGCCCAACCACAGCGAGCAGCCCGCAACCAGCGCCACCACCGGCACCGTCAACAGCAGGATCGGCTTGAGCAGGCGCTTGGGACCGACGCCAACACCGGTCAACACCGCCATTTCTGAATCGCGGTACAGCCGCGCGATCGACAGGGCCAGCCCCAGCATCAGCGCGAGGGGCAGGATGATGGGCAGGTAGACGATGAATTGCAGGCCCAGCTGGGACAGCATCAGGCCGGCCGGGATGCGGCCATCGGCGATACGGCCGAGAATGTCGACCAGCACACCACCCATGCTGACTACCAGAAGTACGGTCAAAGTGGCCAGAAAACTCTGGAGGAAGTCACTCAGAAGGTAGCGGTCAAGCTTCGCCATAGGGTCGGTGGTTTAAACTCTCGGTTTAGTCCGCAGAACGCCCGGCCTCGGTGGCCTTGCGTATACAGCCTGCGATTGTACGGATTTGGCAACGGAATCTGATCAATGTCTCTGGAATTCACCCTGAACCACGCCGCCCCGGTCTCCGCCGAGGTGGATTGCGTCATTGTTGGCGCCTTCTCTGACAAGTCGCTGACCCCGGCCGCACAGGCCCTGGACGCAGCGTCTGGCGGCCGTCTGGCCGCCCTGGTCGAGCGCGGCGATGTTGGCGGCAAGACCGGCAACACCACCCTGCTGCACGATCTGGCCGGCGTCAGCGCCGCCCGCGTGCTGGTGGTTGGCCTGGGCGACCCGGCCAAGTTCGGCGTGGTGCAGTACCTGAAGGCTGCCGGCGACGCCGCCCGCGCCCTGAAGAGCGGCAATACCCGCAGCGCGCTGTTCACCCTGAACGAACTGGAAGTTGCTGGTCGCGATGCCGCCTGGAACGTCCGTCAGGCCGTGATCACCGCCAACCACGCCAGCTACCGCTATACCGCCACCCTGGGCAAGAAGAAGCCGGAAGCCCCGGGCCTGGAGTCGCTGGCCATCGCCAGCAGCGACGAAACCGCGCTGCTGCAGGGCCAGGCCATTGCCGCCGGCGTGGAATACGCCCGCGAGCTGGGCAACCTGCCGCCGAACTACTGCACCCCGGCCTATCTGGCTGAATCCTCGGTCAAATTCGCCGCCGAGCACGACGGCGCCGAAGCCGAGATCCTGGACGAGGCGCAGATGGAAGCGCTGGGCATGGGCTCGCTGTTGGCCGTCGCCCGTGGCTCGGCCAACCGCCCGAAGCTGGTGGTGCTGAAGTGGAGCAATGGCGGTGACGCCAAGCCCTACGTGCTGGTCGGCAAGGGCATCACCTTCGACACCGGCGGCGTCAACCTGAAGACCCAGGGTGGCATCGAGGAAATGAAGTACGACATGTGCGGTGGCGCCAACGTCATCGGCACCTTCGTCGCCACGGTCAAGGCCAAATTGCCGTTGAACCTGGTGGTGGTCGTCCCGGCAGTGGAGAACGCCATCGACGGCAACGCCTACCGTCCGTCCGACGTGATCACCTCGATGTCGGGCAAGACCATCGAAGTGGGCAATACCGACGCCGAAGGCCGTCTGATCCTGTGTGACGCGCTGACCTATGCGCAGCGCTTCGAGCCGGCCGCACTGATCGACGTTGCCACGCTGACCGGCGCCTGCATGGTGGCCCTGGGCCACCAGACCGCCGGCCTGATGAGCAAGCATGACGACCTGGCCAACGAACTGACCGCCGCCGGCGAGAACGTGTTCGACCGCGCCTGGCGCCTGCCGCTGTGGGACGAGTACCAGGGCATGCTGGATTCCAGCTTCGCCGACGTCTACAACATCGGCGGCCGCTGGGCCGGTGCCATCACCGCTGGCTGCTTCCTGTCGCGCTTCACCGAAGGCCAGCGCTGGGCGCACCTGGATATCGCCGGCGTCGCCAGCGATGAAGGCAAGCGCGGCATGGCTACCGGTCGCCCGGTCGGCCTGCTGACCCAGTGGCTGCTGGACCGCGTTGCCTAAGTAAGTCCTGGACAAAGCCGGGGTTGGGGGTCACGGGGGGGGGGGGGGGTGGGGGGTGGGGGGGCGGGGGGCGGCGGGGGGGGGGGGGCGCGGCGCGGCGGGGGGGTGCCGCGGGGCGCGGCGGGTGCGGGGCGGGGTGGGAGGGGGGGTGGGGTGGCGAGCGGGG